>NZ_CAUVXP010000070.1:0-28369 GCF_963555955.1 Protofrankia sp. Cas3 | reverse complement strand
GACATGCGCCTGGCCACAGCCGAGTACGTGGTCAAAATCGGGGCACCCAAGCGGCGCGGCTGCGTCGGGTTCGTCAGCTACACCCTCGCCGAACCCGCCGGGGTCCCAGCGGGGACGCGCAGCGCCATCGAAAGCCTTGCCCGCTTCGCCTGCTACGCGGGTATCGGCGACCGGACCGCCAGCGGCATGGGTTACACCGTCATCGACCCGGACGGGCACCACACCCGCGACCGACCCCGGCGTCGCCCCGGACCCGCGGCGTCGACAGGGACAGCTCGCTGAACGTGGCTAAGCAGACCGGACCGGCCCCTGCGGCGCCGATGTCGCCGATTGGCTGCGACGCCCGGCCCCGCAGGTATCGGACCCTACCAGCGGCAGGCTCGGGTCGAATCTTTCGGAATAGTCGGGCGCGCCGGGTGCGGGATCGTTGGAACTGACCTGGTGCCCTGGAGCGAGCAGGCCATTGTTCATCGCGTCACAGTCTTCATCCCAGTACAGGAAATGAAACCGGCCGGCGTAGAGGCCCTCCTCGCCAGCCCGCACCGACCCGGTCTTATGAAAGTGGAAAATCATGTCCCGATGCACGATGACCAGTCCCTCTTCCGATCCGCGGCGCATCGGATAGACATAGACATGGTTCGCGTGGATCTCCAGCTCCCGGGAATCAGAACCGGTCGCGAAGGTCACGGTGCCGTCCACCCGGACATCGGGAACAATCAACGTCACGCCCGGTGCGAAACGCGCAAAAAAGGCGAGACCCCGACTGTGGTCCGACGGATCCGCGGCCAGCCACTGCTGGACAGCCTTCCGCTCGCGATCGCTGAGAAGCGCGAAAACGACATCCTGGTCACCGGCGTATACCCGAGGGTCCAGGTAGGCGACGGTCATGTATTCCTTGGTCTTCCGCAGGGCCGTGTCGACCTCGGCTGCGGTGAACCTCCCCGTGGCGGCGGCGGCAGGCAGCACGATGCCGTCCGCGCCGGTGGCGAAACGGGCGGCCGCGGTGCCCGAATAAGGGTCGGCGGCGGCGTGGCGCACGCCAGGATCCGGCGTGGCGGAGGGCTGACCGGACGGCTCCCCGGAGGGCTGACCGGACGGCTGTCCGGTCGGCAGTGCGGTCGCCAACGCGGTCGGCTGGCCGTTGCCCGCCCGACGCAACGCCGGGAGGCCGAACACCACACCCGCGCCGAGAGCCGCGACGCAGGCGAGCGCGAGTACACCGCGTAGGACGCGACGGACGACCGTCCGCCGACGCCGCCGGGCATGCTTACGCAGAACGTCCGTCCACGGGTCGTACTCATGAATGCTCACCGAGCGCCCTCACCCGGGCACGACGTCGACACCGGGCCAGTATGTCGTGAAAACGCCGTGCACGCTGGTCCAGGTCTCCGCACCGGCCGACGTCGCAGAGTCGCCGCCCCAGTGGGCGCATGGCCCGATGGGGCGCACCCATATCGTGATCTTGTTGATAGCCGAGTGCGGTCGCGCCGTGGTGCGGTGCGGTGCGGTGCGGTGCGGTGCGGTGCGGTGCGGTGCGGTGCGGTGCGGTCTTACAGTGTCCCGCAATCGGGTAGGGAACTCGCCGGGCGCCCCGGCAAGTCGGACGGGGTTTCTCCAGACAGGCCGGGAAATCCGCATCAACCCGACAAACGACCAGGGGAGGTCCTGCAATGGCCGAAGGCGACGTCGTAGACGTTCTGACGCACGACCACGACAAGGTCGAAGAATTGTTTCAGCGTTACGACCGGGCAACCTCGACGACAGAGAAGAACCAGCTGGCAGAAAATATCGTTATTGAGCTGCTCCGGCACGCGGCAATTGAGGAGAAAGTCGTCTATCCTGAAGCCAGAAAGATCATTCCGAACGGTGACGAGGTGATCGGGAGGGAAATCGCCCAACAGGCCGCGGTCGAGAGGACCATGACGGCGCTCAGCGCGACGAACCCGGCCGACCCTGATTTCGCCCGGTTGATGCGCGAATTGATGGAGATGATCCGTGAGCACGTCTGGGAGCAGGAGGAGGTCTGGTTTCCGCAGCTGCGCCAACGGATGTCAGCAGACAATCTTCGGCAGCTCACCGAGCAGGTGGAGGCTATGTACGGGACCGCACCGACGCAGGCAGCCGCACCGACCATGCCTCGATCATCCGCTTCCGACCGCCCGCCCGTCAGGCTCCTCCTCGGTGTGGGGACAGAGATCGTCGAGCGGGCACGCCAGCTGGTGGCCGGTCTGGTCCGAGTTGTCACCACCTTCGCCGAGTTCATCCGCAGACCCGCCGCCGCCGTCCGTGCAGCGCGGGCCGGTGGCGGTGGCGGTGCCCCTGCATCTGTCACCGGCTGAAACGCCTGGACCGACTGGAACGCCGTGCTCACACCAACGGGGCGGCCCGGCCACCCAGGACCGCGGAGAGCCTCCCGTCGGGGTCGAGCACAGCCAGGAATGCCTCGCTGATGGCACCGAGTTGCTCAACCTGGATCGGGCTGAGCCCGTCGAAGACAAGCCGCCGTACGGTGTCGACATGCCCCGGGGCCGCCGCGGCGAGGACGTCGAAGCCGGCGTCCGTAAGCACGGCAATCTGGCCACGTCGGTCGGTCGGGCACCTCTCCCGGCGGACCCAGCCCCGTTCCTCATGGCGTGCCACGACGTGGGACAGGCGACTTTGGGACGAGTTGGTCGCGCGGGCCAGCTCGCTCATCCGCATGGCCCGGTCGGGCGCCTCAGAAAGGATCACGAGTACCACGTAGGCGGCGTGGGTCATGCCGGCCTCGCTCTGGAGCTGCCGGTCGAGGGCATCCGCAAGCAGCTCGGTCGCCGCGACGAAAACCCGCCATGCTCGTTGCTCGTCGGCGTCGAGCCACCGCGTCCCGGCCATGGTCACAGCGTAGAACTCCCCAAGAGCCTCCGGGCGCGCGAAAAACCATGATCGCGCATTCCTGGAAGTTGTTTGCGCGAGCATCGATATGCTAGCGAGGCACGACACGATCAGACGCCGGCAAACCGGTGCCCGCACGACCTTCCCAGGAGGAAACAGTGACGTCTCCCACGATCACGCCCGACGAGCTGACCGGCACGTGGACGATCGACCCGGTACACAGCCGGCTGGGCTTTGCCGTCCGCCACGCGGTGGTCACCACCGTCCGCGGGAGCTTCGGCAGCTTCGAGGGGACGCTGACCCTCGACGGCGCCGAGCCGCTGTCGTCCAGCGCCACCGTGACCATTTCCACCGCCAGCATCGACTCGGGCAACGCGGACCGGGACGGTCACGTGCGCAGCGCAGACTTCCTCGACGTCGAGCAGTACCCGTCGATCACCTTCGTCAGCAACAGCGCGAAGAGCGGCGGCAGCGAGACCAGCTTCATCCTCAGCGGTGACATCACCGTCCACGGTGTGACCAAGCCGATCGACATCGAAATCGAGTTCGGTGGTTCCGCCAAGGACCCGTTCGGCAACACCCGCGCCGGTTTCGAAGGTTCGGCGACGATCAGCCGCAAGGAGTTCGGGATCACCTTCAATGCTCCGCTGGAGAGCGGCGGTCTTCTCCTGAGCGACAAGATCAAGATCGAGCTTGACATTTCGGCGATCAAGTCTGTCTGACCGACCCCGGTCCGGCCAGGATCGTTCTCGCACCGCCATCGGTCGTCACCGGCGAATCCGCAGGCGAATCCGCGAGCGACGCGAGAACGATCCGTGAGCCTTCCGGTCACGTGGTTCACAACGGGCTGGTCACAGATCGAGGACGAGTTTCGGAGTGCGACTGCGGGAAACACAGATCATCATGAATTCCGACGCGGCCCGCTCGTCATCGGTGAGTACCGAATCCCGATGGTCGGGCTCACCTTCGATGACACCGGTCTCGCAGGTGCCGCAGATGCCCTCCCGGCAGGAGGACAACACATCCACCCCCGCTGCTTCCAACACCTCGAGCACCGACCGCGCCGCGGGGACCCGCACCGTCCGGCCGCTCCGGGCAAGGACGACGTCGAACTCGTCCAGGACCGCCGCGGCACCGTCCCTCCCGACGCCGTTCGTGCCGCCGGCTCCGGGTGGGCGGGGCCGAAAGCGTTCGACGTGCAGGCTGCCGGCCGGCCACGCTGCGCATCGCGACTCCACCGCCGCCAACAGCCCCTCAGGGCCGCAGCAGTAGACCGCGACATCCGGGCGGGGAGTGCCCAGAAGGCCGCCGAGATCGAGCTGGCCATGGGTGTCCTCGGGCTGGACCGCCACTCGGTTCCCGTAACGGGCCAGCCGGTCGAGGAACGCCATGGACGCATGCCGACGTCCGCCGTAGACGAGCTTCCACGCGGCACCCGCGGCCTGCGCCGCCTGGACCATCGGCAGGATCGGAGTGATGCCGATCCCGCCCGCGAGAAACAGGTACTCCGGCGCCGGGACGAGCTGGAAGTTGTTCCGTGGAACGCTGGCCGTCACCTGATCGCCGACGCTGAGAACCTCGTGCACGTGCCGGGACCCGCCACGCCCATCGGGCTCGTGCAGTACCCCGATCTCCCAGTGGCTCTCGTCACCATGATCCCCGCACAGTGAGTACTGGCGGACCAGTTGTCCGGTCAGGATCAGGTCGATGTGCGCACCCGGCGTCCACGCCGGTAACGCACCGCCGTCGGGACGGGTGAGCACCACCCGCACGACCGCCTCGGCGACACGTTCCTTCGCTGCGACGACCAGACCGAGCCGACCGTCCTGCGGCGCACTCGCAGACATTGCCTACCGCCTTCCTCACGTCATTCATACCCGACGTCGGCCACGGACAGGCCTCGACCGTCCTTCAGGATCACACCGATCGGATCTGGAAGCTGCTATGCCAACCTTCATCGCCCGGCTCGTCGTTGCTATGCGCTTCCCACGAATAGCGTCGACCTGAAGCGAGAGGAACGTCGTCCCCATCGGCGTGGAGATCAGCAGCGGTGGTCGGCCGGCGTCGCCTCGGCCATCAGACGGACCTCGCAGGTCGGCGAGGCGTTGTGCCCTTGGTAGGAATCGGACCTACGACCTATCGCTTAGGAGGCGATCGCTCTATCCACTGAGCTACAAGGGCGCACCCATGACGAGCATAGCCGTGACACCGCAGCCAGCTCACCCATCGGCGTGGGTGGCGGGTCAGCCGAACTGTTCGGCGAGAGCGACGAGTTCCTTACACCGCGGGCACACCGGGAACCGCTGCGGGTCGCGCACCGGCTCGAACTGGTAACCGCACAGTGCGGTCACCCGGCCTCCTTCGATGGACGCCCGGACAATCTCCTCATGGCGGGCGTAGTGGGCGAAGTCGTTGCCCTCGTCCGTCCCGCTGTGGGTGGTCTCCGGTGCGATCTGGGTCGAGCTCATGGAGCCAAGTGTAGGACGCCGTACCGCGCCGCGACCGCCGACATCCGACCCCCGATCGGGGCCGCCGATCGGACCCCCCGATGATCGGTCAGGCCGGCCGGCACGTCGCCTCGCGGGCGTACCCTGGTACCTGGACGAAGGAGCCCGGTGACTGGACTTATCGACAGTACCGAGATGTACCTCCGTACCCTCTACGAGCTGAGGGAGGAGGGCATCCCGCCGCTGCGTGCACGTCTTGTCGAAAGATTGCACGTCAGTGCTCCCGCAGCCAGCGAATCGACCTCGCGGCTGGCCAGTGAGGGGCTGGTCGCCCTCGCCGACGACCGCACCGTGCAGTTCACCGAGAAGGGTCTCGCCCGCGCGACCGCGGTCATGCGCAAGCACCGCCTGGCAGAGCTTCTCCTCACCCGGGTGATCGGCCTGGACTGGGCGCTGGTCCACAATGAGGCGTGTCGATGGGAGCATGTGATCTCCGACGAGGTGGAGATGCGGCTCACCGAGATCCTCGGCGACCCGAAGAGATGCCCGTTCGGCAACGTCATCCCGACCGGCTCCTTCGACCGCCCAGCCGGGCCTCGGCCACCGGCTCCGCTGAGCTTGCTGGCCGCCGCCGACTTCGCGGGTTCCCGGGCCACCCCGGTCACGGTCAGCTGGATCTCCGAGCGCCTGCAGACGGACGAACGCACGATGCGCCAGCTGCGCGACGCCGCGGTCATGCCAGGTGCCACGGTGATCGTCCGCGGGCGCGGTGACGTCGTCGAGATCGTGTCTCCGGAGGAGACCCCGGTGGGCGACGAAGCCACCGCCATCGAGCTTTCGCGGCGGGGCGCGGGGCTCGTCTATGTCGAGCGGTCCGTGGCGAACGTGGCATGAGCGCCGCGGGATCCCGATATCATCCACCCGGCCGGACGGCCCCGGCGAGCCTCGGCCACCAGACGTCCTCGAGGCGCACCACAGTGCCTGTGTGTGGTGCGTCAATCATTTTGCCGGCGCCGATGTAGATCCCGACATGATGTAGATCAGCGCCGAAGAAGAGCAGGTCGCCCGGGATGAGCTCGGCGGTGGAGACTTGGCGCCCCTCGTTCCACTGCGCACCGGTGTAGTGGGACAGCGCGATTCCCGCCTTGGACCACACCCACTGGGTGAGCCCCGAGCAGTCGAAGGCGTTCGGGCCGGCCGCTGCCCACATGTACGGCTTGCCGAGCTGCGCACGGGCCTCGGCCACCGCAACCGCCGCCCCGCCCCCGGACGCGCCCACGCCCACGCCCACGCCTCCGCCTCCGCCGACGCTTGCGGCCACGGTGGGTGGGGGCGGCGGCGAGATCGGCATTTCAGTGAATCCGCGACCGGCACGTTCGGCCAGTTTGCTCAGATCACGTAGTTGCTCCTGCTCGGCCACGGCCTGCGCAGCGCGGGCGGCAGCGGCCTGTGCGGCCGCCTGCTCACGGGCCCGAAGAGCCGCGGCCTCGTTTTCACGCGCCTGCCGCACAAGATCGTCGTGACGGGCGACCAGTTCGTCCAGCAGCGCCCGCTGTGCCGTGATCGATGTCTCGATGCTCTGCTTCTGTGTCTCGAGGGATACGACCTCTCGATGCTGCTCGTCGACTGCCAACGCGGCGGCGGCCTGTGCATCGGTAAGATCATGCCGTGCCGACCGCAACTGAACGTCGGCCTCCCTGCCGCGACGGGCGAGCGCGTCCATCGCACCCGCCCGATCCAGCACGGTTGCGGGGTCGCCGGACAACAGGACCGACAGCTGCTCGAAGTCACCGGTCTTATAAGCGACAGATCCGACAGTACGACGCTTTTCCTGTGCGGCCTGCACGGCGGCGTCAGCACGCCCGACATTGTCCGCGGCCCGGGCCGCAGCCTGTTCGGCCGCACCCAGCCGCAACCGGCCGGCATTAAACGCTTCGGTGACGGCCTCGGTCGAATTAGTCAGGTCGGTCAGACGCTGCCGGGCGCCCGCAATATCTTCCGTGATCTTGTTTATGTCGTCGGCTCTGGCCGGGCCGGCAGTGGTCGGCACAAGCATGATCCCGCCGACGAGAGCCCCGAGTAGACCCACGGCAAGCGGTGTCCGCGCAAACGCCCGATGTTGGACCTCCGCGACAATAGACGGCCGTTTACGCAACCGGACAAAAACGCATGAAGCGACGCGAACCTTGTAATTGCTATCTGCATCTGAGTCGCTACCCACAGCCAGGCACAGTAACCCTTGGCGCCAGTAGAATCATGCACACGCGCCGACTCTCACAGAGAGTAATGTGAGGTACAACACACAGCAACCACGGGGAATCACGAGCCGCCCAATTTGGCGAATTCACGTGTCAGAAACAGGCAAGATACCGGTCCGGAACGGATCCTATCGACTCTTCGGCCGAAGGATCCGGGACGGCCACGCTCGGCCGCCGACCGGGGCGAGCATGGTCCGCGCGGGCGGGCGGGGCGACCGACGGGAGAGACATGAATTCAGATCAGCTTAAAAATCTCCAGGATGGGATAACCAGCGCAGCGAGTGTCGGCAGTACCGCCTGGATCCTGGCCGCATCGGCGCTGGTTCTCCTGATGACGCCCGGTCTCGCATTTTTCTATGGTGGAATGGTGCGCTCAAAGAATGTGCTCGGCATGCTCATGCAGAACTTCTTCTGCATGGGTGTCGTCAGCATTCTCTGGGTACTGATCGGTTACAGCATCGCGTTCGGCGACAGCAACCAGATCTTCGGCGGCTTCCACTTCGCGCTACTCAACCACATGAACGAGGCGGTTCCCGGCTACGCCGAGACGACACCCTCACTCGCCCAGGTGATCCCACCGATCGTGTTCGTGGCCTTCCAGCTCATGTTCGCGATCATCACCCCAGCTCTGATCACCGGTGCCACGGCTGACCGCTGGAAGTTCGGGGCTTTTGCCGTTTTCATCGCCATATGGTCGCTCGTCGTCTATTCACCGGTGGCGCACTGGGTCTTCTCCCCGGAAGGCTGGCTGTTCAAGAAGGGCGCCGAGGACTTCGCCGGTGGCACGGTCGTCCACGCGAACGCCGGCGCCGCGGCCATCGCCGTGGCACTTGTCCTCGGCCGGCGCAAGGGCTGGCCGGGTACCAGCTTCCGGCCGCACAACCTGCCGTTCGTACTGCTCGGCACCGGCCTGCTCTGGTTCGGCTGGTTCGGCTTCAACGCCGGGTCCGAGCTCGCCGCCGACACCCGCTCCGGCTTCGCGTTCGTGAACACCAATACCGCTACCGCAGCCGCCATGCTCGGCTGGCTGCTCGTGGAGAGAATCCGGGACGGCAAGGCCACCACGCTGGGTGCCGCCTCCGGCGCGGTCGCCGGCCTGGTCGCCATCACCCCAGCCTGCGGCTTTGTCTCGCCGGCCGGCTCGATCTTCATCGGGCTACTCGCCGGCGCTGTCTGCGCCCTGGCCACAGCGATCAAAGGCAAAGTCGGCATTGACGACGCCCTCGACGTCGGTGCTGTCCACCTCGTCGGCGGTGCGCTGGGCGCCCTGCTGATCGGCTTCTTCGGCACCAGCGACGTCGCTCCCGGTTTCAGCGCCGACGGCATCTTCTACGGCGGTGGCGCCAGCCTGCTCGGCAAGCAGGCGCTTGCGGTCGTCTCGGTGGTGGCCTACTCGTTCGTCGTGACGTTCATCATCGCCTTCGTCATCGACAAGATTTACAAGATGAGGCTGTCGCCGGACGAGGAGCAGGAGGGCATGGACTTCGTGCTGCACGGCGAGACCGCGTACGAGTTCGTCTCGCTCGGCGGCGGCTCCGCATCGTTCGCGTCCTCGACCACGACCACGACCACGACCACCGAGGAGGGGCAGGCGTGAAACTCGTGACCGCGGTCATCAAGCCTTTCAAACTGGATGACGTGAAAGCTGCACTGGAAGCTCTCGGCGTGCACGGCCTGACCATCTCCGAAGTCCAGGGTTTCGGTCGGCAAAAGGGCCACACCGAGGTCTACCGGGGCGCCGAATACAAGGTCGACTTCGTCCCGAAGATCAAAATTGAGATCGTCACGGATGACAGCGCCGTTGAGGAGCTGGTCACCGCCATCACGACCGCCGCACAGACCGGCAAGATCGGCGATGGCAAGGTCTGGGTGGTACCGGTCGAGACCGTCGTCCGGGTTCGCACCGGCGAACGTGGATCAGACGCCCTGTAGAACAGTGCGCCTCACGGTAACCGTGCACAGCGTGCACGGCGCACACGGCGCACACAGCGCGCGGTCCGCTGCGATCGGAAACCGGTGGTGACCGACAGGATCGCGGTGCTGCTGGGCCGGTCCGACGAGCTCGACGCAACCGTCGGACCGGCCCTTCGCGGTGCTCTGATGGAGGTGGCCGACAGCGTCCTGCGTGACCTGTTCGGCGAACCGGGCGCGGGAGTGGCGCTCGTCGCGGTCGGCGGCTATGGGCGCGGTGAGCCCGCCTTCGGCAGCGATCTCGATCTGGTACTCGTCCACAACGGCCGGCGCGACGACATCGCCCGGCTGGCCGACGCCATCTGGTACCCGATCTGGGACGCAGGGGTCGGTCTCGACCACAGCGTCCGGACCGTCGAGGAGGCCATCGTGGTCACCGATGGCGACCTGAAGGCAACCCTCGGCCTATTGGACGCACGCGTGGTCGCCGGCGACCACGCCCTGGCAGCGTCCCTGTTCAGCCAGGTCCGGGCCCGGTGGCGGGCCAGCGCTCCCCGCCGGCTACCCGAACTCGCCGACATGGTCGCCGAGCGGGCCCGCCGGCACGGTGAGGTCGCCTTTCTGCTCGAACCGGACCTCAAGGAGGCCCGCGGCGGACTGCGTGACGTCCACGCCCTGGCTGCGCTCGCCTCCGCATGGGTCGCCGAAAAGCCGTCCGAACGCGTGCTCGCCGCCTACCGGGTGCTGCTCGATGCCCGCGGTGAGGTACGCAGACTCGCCCACGGACGCGAACAGAACCGGCTGCTGCTCCAGGACACCGCGGCCGTCGCCACCGCCCTGGGGTACCCCGACCCGCCGGCGCTCGCGCGCGCCACCGCCGACGCCGGCCGCACGATCTCCTGGACCTGGGACGTCACCTGGTACCGGGCCTCAGCCGGGTTGCGGCCGTCCTCGCGCTGGCTCCGGAGCCGCCCGGTCCGTCGCCCCCTCGATGAAGGCGTGGTCGAGCAGAACCGCGAGGTGCAGCTCGCCGGGGACGCCGACCCGGCGAGCGATCCGACGCTGACGCTACGGGTCGCCGCGGCAGCCGCCCGGGCCGGCGTCCCCATCGGGCGGTTTGCGCTGGACCGGCTTGCCCGCGAGGCCCCACCCATGCCGACGCCGTGGCCGGCCGCGGCGCGCGACGCGTTGGTCGCCCTGCTGGCCACGGGTGCGCCTGCGGTCGCTGCCATGGAAGCCCTTGACCAGGTCGGCCTGCTCGTCCGGTTGCTGCCCGAGTGGGAGCGGGTACGCAGCCGGCCGCAGCGCAACCCGTACCACCGCTTCACCGTCGACCGGCACCTGATCGAGACAGCGGCGGGCGCGGCGGCGGCGACCCGCGAGGTCGACCGGCCCGACCTGCTCCTGCTCGGCGCCCTGCTGCACGACATCGGCAAGGGTTGGCCCGGTGACCACACCGAAGCCGGCATCGCGGTCGTCACCGACCTCGCCCCCCGCCTCGGCCTACCGCCCGCGGACACCGACATTCTGGTGACGATGGTGCGCCATCACCTGCTGCTCGCCGAAGCCGCGACCCGCAGGGACATCGATGACCTCACGACCATCGAGGCGGTGGCGCGGGCCGCGGGCAGCCCGCGGGTACTCAGCCTGCTGCACGCCCTGACCGAAGCCGACTCGCTCGCCACCGGCCCGACGGCGTGGAGCCCGTGGAAGGCGCGACTGGTCGGTGAGCTGGTCAGCCGGGCGATGGCGGTTTACCGCGGCGAGCAGGTGCCGTACCCCCCCGCCCTCAGCGAGCGTCAACAGGCTCTTCTCGCGGGTGCGGACGAGTACACGGTGGCGGTCAACCCGCTCCCGGACGACGGCATGTTCGAGATCGTCGTGGTGGCGCCCGACCGTCCCGGGCTGCTGGCCGCCACCACCGGGGTGCTGGCCCTCAACCGTCTTGACGTGCGCCGCGCGTCCGCCCGCAGTTCCGGGCGCCGTGCCCTGCTCCAGGCGGCGGTCTCGACACCGGTGGCAGGAGGGAGACCGTACGGACAGACGCCCAGCCCCGCGATACTGCGCGGCGATCTGCTGCGTGCCCTGGACGGCACCCTTGACCTGGAGGCCCGGATCACCGCGCGGGAACGGGCGTACGCGGGCACGCGCCGTGGGCTCGCACCCGCACCGCCGCGGGTCATCTTTGAGGACTCCGGCTCCGACACCGTTGTCGAGATCCGGGCTCCCGATCGGGCCGGCGTGCTGTTCACCATGGTCCGGGCGCTGTCAACCGCCGGGCTGGGTGTCCGCACCGCGATCGTGGCCACGATCGGTCTCGACGTCGTGAACGCGTTCTACGTGCGGGAGGCCGACGGCGGCGCGCTGGTTGCGGCGCAACGGCGCGAGCAGCTGGCCGACGCTGTGCTGGCCGCGCTGCAACCGCCGCCCGAGCCGCGACGCGCCGGAGCCGCAACAGATGATCACCGGGAGGCATGACCAATGATCGACACCGCATCCGTGACGCAGTTCACAATAGTGAAAGGACGCCAGCAAGATCGCTCCAGGTGTGGTGGCTATACTCAGAACGCACGTTGGAGGCTTCGCCTAGTCCGGTCTATGGCGCCGCACTGCTAATGCGGTTGGGGGCATCAACCCCCTCCGGGGTTCAAATCCCCGAGCCTCCGCCCTTGACCTGGGAGTCCACGCAGATGCGCGGGCTCCCTTCGTCTGTGTCAGCACCAGTCCTCACCACCGCCGGTAACACGAACATCTCTGAGAGCACAGGGGACGCACTACCAACACTCGCACCTCACACGTCATCAGCGTTTAGCGGACACGGCCGCATTCGCACACCACGCTCGCTACATCCGGACGGGTCCGGGCCGTCGGGAGAGGTGGGTTTCGGTGATGACCGACGACGTGGCCTCGGTGGTTCTCGACGCGCTGCCGACCGCGGTCGCGGTACTCGATCCCCACGGCACGGTGCTGACGCTCAACGACGCATGGCGCCGCGGCGCCGCGACCGGAATTGCCCTTGTCCCCGTCCAGCCGGGCGAATACTGGCTTGCCGCCTGCGCCGCCGCATCCGCCGCCGCAGGCACGGGCGCGCACCTGCCGCACCTCGAACAGCTCGCGACCATGACCAGACAGCTGCTGGACAACCCTCATGGTCGCCCCCAGATGGAGATCCACTACCCGGGACCACGTGGTCCCCGCTGGTTGTACGTACAGTTGCGCCCGCTCGTCGGCGGCCGCGGGCTCGTCGTCCTGGTGGATGACGTCACCGAACGTCACGATCTCGAAGACAAGCTGCGTCATCACGCGATGCACGACGCACTGACGGGCCTCGCGAACCGACTGCCGGTCGCCCAGCGCCTCGGCGAGCTCTGGCGGGCATCCACGGGCACAGCCCGCGAGCAGACCTCGGATCAAGACGCGAGCGGGGACGGCGTCCATCCGGCCGCCTTGTTCTTCCTGGACCTGGACTCCTTTCGCACCATTAACAACACGTTCGGCTACCGGATCGGTGACATGGTCCTGCGGGCCACCGCGGCCCGGCTGACCTCCGCACTGCGTCCGACCGACCTGTTGGCCCGCTGGGGAGGGGACGAGTTCGTCGTGGTGGCGGGTCACCTGACCAGCACGGACGCGGCAACCCTGGCCGAAGCGCTGACCCTGTCCCTGACCGATCCGATGGCCGTCGACGGCCATCGGATCAGGGTGTCGGCCAGCGTTGGGATGGCCATGCTGGGCCCGGTCACCGGGTCCGGCGGCCGGTGGCAACCAGGGCGCTCCCCGTCCGGTGAGCCACCAGCTCCGGACGCTGTGGAGCTCGTCCAACTGGCGAGCGAGGCGCTTGTCCGCAGCCGGGTCCAGCACCGTCGTCGACCCCGGCCCTTGCCTCGGCCCCAGCCATAGCGACCGGGACCGGGACCGGGACCGCACCACCGATATCTAAGATAAAGCCTGTTATATCGGTATCAGGCCGTATCGTGCAGCCATGCGCCTGACACTGACGGTGGCCGACCCGGCCCACGACGTCAGTGTCGACGTCCTACTGGACGCCGATCCGGACATACCGGTCAGTGCGGTCGCCTACGCCCTGGCGAACCACCTCCGACCGGGCCGTTTCACGCCGCTGGTCTGCGAGCGGTCCCATGACCGGGTGCCAGGCCGGCCGCGCCTGTTCGTCGACGGCCGGCTCGTCACCGGGGCACTCTCGCTCGCCGAGTCCCCGATCCACGAGGGCACCCTGATCAGCATCGACTCACCAGCGGGCTGGCTGCCCCGGGAACCGCCCGGTCTGATCGAGGTCCGGGTGATCGGCGGACCGGGCGCGGGTGTGGTCCACCGACTCGGGCCCGGTGAGTTCGCCGTTGGCGCCGGAGCGACCTGCGCCATCCGCCTGGATGATCCCGGCCTGGCCGCCGAGGTGATGACGATCACCGTGATGGCGGACGGCTCGTGTCGCCTCATACCCGCGGCCACCGACCCCGGGCGGCAACCCGTCGGCGACCTCGGGCTGCAACCCGCCGGCGTTCTCGTCGACCGTGAGCCGTTACAGGCCCCGATCGACCTGCCGACCAGCGCCCAGATCGCGATCGGGTCCGTGCTGCTGGAGATGAGCGCGCCCAGCCGGGCCGACGCCGCGCTCAAGGCCTCCGACGACGGGGCGGGGCTCGACTTCAACCGACCGCCCCGGCTGCTCCCGCCGATCCGCCGGACGCGCTACAAACTGCCCGGCGAACCCACCGAACCGGAACGGCGTCCCATGCCGATCCTGATGGCCGTCCTGCCGCTTGGCGCGGGCGTGGCCATGGCCTTCCTGTTCAAGCAATATTACTTTCTGCTGATGGCCGTGATCGGCCCGGTGGGAATGATCGGAATGCATGTCTCCGGCGACCGGCAGGGCCGGCGCAGCTACCGCAGACAGCTGGCCGACTACCGCCGGCGACGGGAAGAAGTCGAAGCCGACGCACAGCAGGCGCTGCTCGTCGAACGCTCGGCCCGGCGCGCCGACTTTCCCGATCCGGCAACCGTCCTGCTCACTGCCGTCGGGCCACGCGGGCGCCTGTGGGAACGCCGCCGGGACAACCCCGACTACCTGCGGCTGCGGCTGGGCACCGCCGACCTGCCCAGCGAGGTCGTGATGGAGGACCCGGCCGCTCAGGAACACAAACGCGAAATCACCTGGACGGCACCGGACGTCCCGGTGACCGTGGCCCTGCCCGAGCGGGGCGTGTTGGGCATCGCCGGCCGCGGCGACCTGCCCCGGGTGCTCGCCTGCTGGCTGATCGCGCAGGCCGCGACCCTGCACAGCCCGCGCGACCTGGCAATCTGCATACTCACCGACAGCTCCGGTGCCGCTGCCTGGCAGTGGGTGCGGTGGCTGCCGCACTGCCGGCCGAGCGAAGGGCAGAACACCACCGTCCTGCTCGGGACCGACGATGAGTCGCGGGCCCGGCGGATCGGCGAACTGATTAACCAGGTGGCGGCGCGAGCGGACGCCCGGGCGACGTCGGGCGGCAGGAATCCGCCGGCCGACGGCCCGGATGTGCTGGTCGTCTTGGACGGCGCACGTCGGCTGCGGTCCGTGCCCGGCATGATCGCGATCCTGCGGGACGGGCCTGCGGTGGGCATCCACTCGATCTGCCTGGATCGCGACATCCGGCTCCTGCCGGAGGAGTGCCAGGCCGTGGCGGAGGAGCGGGAGACGGGGCTGTGTCTGGTGGAGATGCGCACCGAGATCGTCCATGACGTCCGCCCGGATCTCGTCGCGACCGCGCTGCCGGCCGAGCCCGACGCTGTGGTGAGCGCAGCCGGAGCCGCGGCCTGGTGTGAACGGCTCGCCCGCGCGCTGGCACCGGTCCGCGATGTCGGCGGGGACGACGAGGCGACGATCCCGGCCGCCGCCCGGCTCCTTGACATCGTCGGCCTGGAACCACCGACCGCGGCGGCGGTGGCCGCACGCTGGCTTGTCGCCCCTCGCAGTACGGCCTTCCCTGTGGGCCTGTCGCTCGACGGGCCGTTCGCGCTGGACCTACGCCGCGACGGCCCGCACGGACTGATCGCCGGCACCACCGGATCCGGCAAGTCCGAGCTGTTGCAGTCGATCGTGGCCTCGCTCGCCGTCGCGAACCGGCCGGAAGAGATGACGTTCGTGCTCGTGGACTACAAGGGCGGCAGCGCCTTCGCCGACTGCGTCCGGCTGCCGCACACGGTCGGCATGGTGACCGACCTCGACACCCACCTGGTGACCCGCGCACTGGAGTCGCTGTCGGCCGAGCTCCGCCGACGCGAGCACATCCTCGCCGATGCGGGAGCAAAGGACATCGAGGACTACGCGCTGCTGGTCGCCGCGCAGACGCGTCGCACACCGACCGGCCCGGCCCCCGGCCCGGCCCCGGTCCCGTCCCCGGTCCCGACCCCGCTGCCCCGGTTGTTGCTCGTGATCGACGAGTTCGCCTCGCTCGCCCGTGAACTGCCCGCCTTCGTCACCGGTCTGGTCAACATCGCGCAGCGCGGCCGGTCGCTCGGCATCCATCTGTTGCTCGCGACCCAGCGGCCCAGCGGGGTGGTGTCGCCCGAGATCCGGGCGAACACGAACCTACGGATAGCGCTGCGTGTCACCGATACCGCGGAGAGCTCCGACGTCATCAACGCGCCGGACGCCGCGCGCATCTCACCGGCCACCCCCGGTCGTGCCTACGTTCGGCTGGGGCACGCGTCGCTCGTCCCGTTCCAGTCCGGCCGGGTCGGTGGTCGTCGACCGGCCGGGGCCACCGCTGTTTCCGGAGGCACAACCGACTATCTGATCCCACCGTGGGTAACCGAACTGACCTGGGCCGCGTTGGGCCAACCGCCGCCGACACCGCCCCGGCCACGATCATCCGAGAATGAGATCACCGACCTCAAGGTGCTCGTCGAAGCGATCCGGGAGGCAGCCGTCACCCTTGCCATCCCATCGCAATACAGTCCGTGGTTGCCACCGCTACCCGAACGGCTCGCCCTACGGACGCTGCCGGGGTCCGTCCCCACGGGCCCGCACGCGTTGCCGCCCGTCCCGATCGGCCTGGCGGACCATTGCGACCGCCAGGCCCAACGTCCTTTCACGATCGACATCGAGAACGGGGGTCATCTGCTCTTCGTCGGCTCACCGCGATCAGGACGATCAACAGCCCTGCGTACCCTGGCCGGATCGACGGCGGCCACCATATCGTCCGCCGACGTTCATCTCTACGCGCTGGACTGCGGGAACAACGCCCTTGCGCCCCTGACCTCCTTGCCGCACACCGGGGCCGTGGTCAGCCGGGACTCTCCCGAGCGGGTTCAACGGCTCTTCGCCCGGCTCATCGCCGAGATCGTCGAACGGCAGGAGAGCTTTGCCGCCCGCGGGTACGCCGACCTCGCCGAGCAACGAGCCGTCGACCGCGACCGCCCGCTGCCGTACCTGGTCCTGCTGATCGACCGCTTCGAGAGCTTCCTGGCATCCTTCGAGGATGTCGACGGCGGAGCACTCGTGGACCTGCTGACCCGGCTGCTACGGGAAGGACCATCGGTCGGCCTGCGGGTCGTCATGACCGGTGATCGACGCAGCGCGTCCGGACGGTTCAGCGGGACGATCGAGAACCGGTTCGTGCTGCGGATGGCGGACCGGTCCGACTACGCGATGGTGGGCCTCGCCTCGGGCACGGTGCCCGACACGTTACCGCCGGGGCGTGGATTTCAGGCGGAGACCTCCGTTGAAACCCAGATCGCGCTGCTCACCGAGGATCCGTCCGGCCGTGCGCAGGTCACAGCGTTGCAGGAAATCTCCATGGCCGCAGCGACTCGTGACGGAGTGCCACCGGGACCAGCCACTGGCGCCCGAACCGACTACCGACGGCCGTTTCGCATCGACGTGCTCCCCGGACGCGTCACCGTCGCCGAGACCGAGGCGTTGCGCCCGGGACGACGATCACCGTCCCCGACCGACGGATCAGGGCCATTGGCATCGCTTGTCGCGCTGATCGGCGCCGGCGGCGATGAACTCGCCCCCATCGATATCGATCTCGCCGCCGACGGACCTGGTTTCGTCGTCGCCGGCCCGGCGCGCTCCGGCCGGAGTTCCGCGCTGCTGACGATGGCGGAATCGCTGCTGGCCGGCGGCGCCCGGCTGCTTGTGCTGACCCCTCGGCGCTCACCGCTGTCGGCGCTCGCGGGCCGTCCACAGGTGATCGACGTACTCGGTACGGAGGCGACGGCCAGCGACATCGATGCCGCCTGCGCCTGCGTCGGGGGCTTGGGCGGCCTGGTTGTCGTCATGGATGACGCGGAGCTGCTGGCGAACGCACCCCTGGCCGACCGTATGACCGAATTCCTGCGAACCGCCCGCGACGACGGTCACGCGTTCATCGCGGCCGGTACGACCGCGGACCTGACCGGCCAGTACCGAGGGTTCATGGTTGATGCTCGTCGGTCACGAAGCGGGGTAATCCTTGCGCCGAGCACGCCCAGTGAGGGAGATCTCTTCGGTATACGGCTGTCCCGCGGCAATTCCGCCGCCATGCCCGTCGGTCGCGGGCTGTTCGTACTCCGGGGCAGGACGACGCCCATCCAGGTCGCCTTCTCCACGCCTGGATAGCGTTCGCCGGCAGGCCACACCTGCGGGCGTCCCAGGAAGGCGATGACTCATGACTGACGCGGAGCCGGCCGGCTCGCTCCAACGGCACCTTGGCCCGGGTGACGCGGTGATCATCGGCCTTGGATCGATGATCGGCGCGGGTGTGTTCGCGGCCTTCGGACCGGCAGCGGGCGCCGCGGGAGCCGGCCTCCTCATCGGTCTCGCGATCGCCGCGGTGATCGCCTACTGCAACGCGACGTCGTCGGCCCAGCTGGCAGCCCGCTACCCCGAGTCCGGTGGCACGTACGTGTACGGGCGCCGCCGCCTCGGCGCCGTGTGGGGCTATCTCGCCGGCTGGGGATTCGTGGTCGGCAAGACCGCTAGCTGCGCCGCCATGGCCCTGACCATCGGGGCCTACGCCTGGCCGCAGCATCCCCGCCCGGTCGCGGTCGCCGCCGCGGTGTTGTTGACCGTGGTCAACTACTTCGGGATCGCCAAGACCGCCCAGCTGACCCGACTACTGGTCGCGCTGACCCTGATCGCGTTGACCCTCGTGGTGGTCGCATGCCTGGCCGGTGGCACAGCGGACGCCGATCGGCTGAGCCCGATCTGGCCAGGCAGCGGGCCGGGCGCTGTCCACGCTGTCCTGCAGGCCGCGGCACTGCTGTTCTTCGCGTTCGCCGGATACGCGCGGATCGCCACTTTGGGTGAGGAGGTCCGCGACCCCACGCGGACGATCCCGAAGGCGATCCCTGCCGCGCTCGGACTCGCGGTCGGCGTCTACCTCCTTGTCGGGCTGTCCGCCCTGCTGGCCGTCGGCCCCGACCGGCTGGCGGCCGCCGTTGACCCACTCGCCGTCGCGGTCAGCGCCGGCAGGCTCCACTCCCTGACTCCCGCGGTCCGCGTGGGCGGGGTGGTGGCGAGTCTCGGGGTGCTGTTGTCGCTCCTTGCCGGGGTCGGACGCACCACCCTGGCAATGGCGCGCGAACGGGATCTGCCCGGCTGGCTCGCCGCGGTGCATCCAACCCACGGCGTTCCGCACCGGGCTGAATTGCTGCTCGGTGGCGCGGTCATCGTCATCGTCACCGTGTCCGATGTCCGGGGAGCAATCGGATTCTCGAGCTTCGCGATCCTCGTCTATTACGCGGTCGCCAACGCCAGCGCCTTCACCCTGGACGGCCCACAACGGCGCTGGCTACGCCCGCTCGCGCTGGTCGGCGGCGCTGGCTGTGTCGTCCTCGCGTTGACCCTGCCGGTCGCCAGCATCCTCACCGGGCTCGGCGTTCTCACCGCCGGCATCGCCGTACGGGCCGCGCGCCGGCCATAACCCGGACGACCCCGCCACCTGAACAGCCGACCAACTGACCAACTGACCAACTGACCAACCGTGCTGTCAGCAGGATGCCACGAGCTGGCCGCCGTCACGGACGAATCGGAAGGTTGACGAATCGGAAGGTTGAGGTCACCGCATCGAACAGGTCGTGCAACGCGTCCACAAGCACCATGTTCGGACTGGAGCAGGCGACCAGGGCGACCTGGCCCGACTGTGGGATGGGGACAAAGGTCTGCATTGTCGTCGTCCTGATCCAACCGGCCCGATCAGGCAATGTGAGGTCCTCGACACCGTAGGCACGGGCGGCCTGCCCGGCCTGCGGAAGATCGACGAGTGCCACCGTGGTCCAGGTGTCATCCGGTGATCGGGCGACCTTCTCCGTCAGCGTGGCCATAATCGCGCCCGGGGTGACGCCAGCGATCCGGTCGCCATCCGCGCGGTCGCCATCCGTGCGGTCGCCGCCGGGCGCGGCAAGCACCGAGACGGTCACTCCGGCGGACAGGCCCGTGCCTTCAACCGCCTCGGCCATGACCCCGCAGAACAGTGCACCACCAGCAGCGGCGTCGCTGGCCGCATGGCGCAGTATGCGGGAGATCGCCGCGCAGTGCCCGGCGAGTTCGGGGACACCGCGCGTGCGCTCGCGGACCAACGCGTCGATGGATGCCCGGCGGGTCACCGGGTTCAGGTCCACCTCGAACCAGGTGTCCGGAATGGTGATCGAGAACCCGGCGGTTGCCGGCCAGCTGGCTGCGGTGTGGTTACTCAGATCCCCGCCACCCCCTCATCCGTGGGTTGTGACGCCCGGTTCAGGTTGGTAGCCAGGTCGGTGTCGACCTGGCGCAGTGCCCGCGCGGATTCCGACGCCATCGTCGCCAGCTTGTTCGCGTTGTCATCGATCTTCTTGCGCCCGTCGCTCCAGTCGTGCTCGAAATCGCTGAGTGCGTTCTCGATTTCGGCCGAGCCCAGCTGGCCCCGATAGTGGTCGAGCGTCGAACGGGTCGCGTTCATCGTCGATCGGATCGATTCCAGATTGCGCGCGAGGGAGTCCAGACCCGGAAGATCGACCGACAGGCGGTCAGCAGTCATCGAAACCCACCTCCGTTATGTGTAGGCCTGTACACGCGAAGCCTCGTAATCGGCGGCCGTGGTGGAGCCCGGCCTGCTAACCCTGCCCCCGAAGCGAGTTCGCGAGCTGGGTGTCGGCGGTACGGAATGCCTCCGCGGCCTTCGTGAGGTACCCGGCCATACCGTCCAGGCCGCCCAGCGTGTTGGTGACACCGGTGTTGAATCTGTCGTAGGAGTCCTGAAACTGCACGCTCGACTGGTCGGTGACATAGCCGCCCGCGACCAGCGCGTCGACCGTCTTCTTCAAGGCGTTCAGATGCGTCTCGATGTCGGTCTTGCCGTTGCGGAGTCTGGTACTGGCGTCGTCCATCTCGGTGTAGGTGACGTTGAGATTGGGCATCGTCTCCGGCCTCTTTCAGGTAGGTGGGCTGGCGTTGGCGGAGTGGACAGGCTTCGGCGCGCGCTGTCACAGCGCGGCGGATCGTCTGGTGCAGGGTCGTTCCGTCCCGCAGCGGATCTCGTCCGGTGGTCATCGAGTCACCACCGGTGCTTCATTTCTGCCAAGAGTGGCGTAACAAGCACTTTGCGTGCCACAGTGTCGTGGTACCGCGCTCCATCAGATAGCCACATATCGTGCTACATCCTGCGCCAGCGGATCCACTCCGTAACAGGTTCGCTGCGACAAGCATCTCACAGGGCGCGTCCCGTTGATACGGTTACGAACGTTTTTGTATGAATCTACTGTTTTGTCGTATCTGCCAGCGCGGCCAGAAGGAGGCCTGGTGTCCGCTCCGACGATAGATCAACATGTCGTTCGGCAACTATCCGGCTCCTCGGCGAGGCTGCTGCGCCCGTCGCCCGCACCGAGCCGTACCCGCCGACCCAGGTGCAGCGCGCCTAAAAACGACGTCCAGCGATGACGAACGTGTCAACAGTGACGACGTTTATCCACAGCCCGGATGAAAGCCTGGTCGGCCCGAACCCGGGGGGAAGACGATGGGAACCGTGACGCCGTCCCGCCGCGACCATGCCGGACCATCCGGCCGCCGGCATGCACGGCCGGCGACGCGGGCTGCTCACCCGCTCGTCCCGCGGCGGGAACGGCTGCGCGCCGTGCGGGCGGTCACTCTCCTCACCGTGATCATAATTGGTGTGCCAGCCATGCTGGTGCTGCTGGTCGGTTTACCGATTCCCGGGGTGTGGGCTCCTGCCTGGGCTCCTGCGAACAGGATCGACCAGGCGACCCTGATGGTGATCCTGTCGGGCGTGGTGTGGCTGGCGTGGGCGCACTTTGTCATCTGCGTCATCGCCGAGTGGCGGTCCGGACGGCGAGGCTGCGACCGCCCGCCACGGATCCCACTCGGCGGCGGTTCGCAGACGCTGGCACACCGTCTCGTCGCCGCCACCCTGCTGTTCTCCGGCACCGCCATCCTGCTCGCACCCGGCGCGGACGCGCCCGGGCTGCATCCCGCCATCACGGCTTCGGCTGTTCGGCCCGAGGCTGTTCGGCCCGAGGCTCGTGGCACGGCCGGTGACCGGCCGGTCGGGGACGGCGTCATGGCGGCGGCCACGAACGTCGATGCCGCGATCATCGCTGCCGCGAGTGCCGTCACGCCCTTGCGGGGCGTCGCCGGGTCCGCGCTGCTGGCGGCGGGAGTGGTGGTGGCCCTGGCCGGGCGGCGAACACGGGCCAGCACGGATGATCCGATCGAGAACATCGAGACCGCCCTCCGCCTTGCCGCAGATGTCGGGGCGGCCCGGTTTGTCGACCAGGCGTTACGGGTACTTTCCGCGAAGCTGACCATGGCCGGCCGCACCCTGCCGTCGGTCTACGCGGCGACTCTCACCGACTCCACGCTGCTGCTTCACATCGCGCCAGCCGAAGTCGACGAGCCGCCGGCACCATGGCGGGTTGGCCAGGCGCCGGGTCACTGGCTCATCGACCGGATCGCCGACACACCCGACGGCCTGCCCACCGGTGTCGGTGCCGGGATTCCGGCGAGCACACCCGCCCCGTACCCGGGCCTCGCCACGGTCGGCACAGATGACCATGGCTCCCAGATTCTCGTAGACGTCGAGGGTGCCCCGGGAATCATCAGCCTGGGCGGGGATGTGGCCGTGGCCCGCGAGGTAGCCGTGTCCATCGCGGTGGAACTTGCCACGAACCTGTGGTCGGATGAGCTGCGCGTCCACATGATCGGTTTTCCCGGCGACCCCACGCCGATCGCCCCGAACCGGTTGCGGACCGGTACCAGCCTCGGCGAGGTTCTGAACGAACTAACTGATCGTGAGTCACGACGCGCCACCACGGCCGGCGATGAGAACGATCCGAACACCACCTTCGGCGCTGCGCTGCGAGGCCGGCAGGCTGCGCGGACCCAGGCGCTGTGGGCGCCGGACCTGCTGGTGCTCGCTGCGCCTCCATCCGACGACGAGGTCGCGCGGCTGTCGGTCCTCGCCACAGGACGCACCCGGGGCGTCGGCGTGATCATGGTGGGCGACACAAGTGCTGCCCGCTGGCGCTTCACGGTCAGCACCGATGGCAGGCTGTCCCTCGGCGTTCTCGGGTTCGACGTCAACGCTCTGACGCTGCCGGCGGACGAGTACTCGGCCATCGTTGAGATGTTCCGGGGGACCGACGTCGATCCAGCGACCTGGACAACCCGAAGCCCCACGCCACCCGCGCTGCCAGCGGGTCCGGGCCAGACGGACGCCTCGGGCCAGACCCAGGCGTGGATCTCTGCGACGAACGCGCTGGGTGCAGGTCGGCCGGGCACCGAGATGGTCAGGTTTACGGTCCGGGATTCAGCAGCCGCCGCGCTGGCTCCTGCTCCTGCTCAGGGAGGAGTACCGGCACCCGTCCCGTGGGTTCCAGACATTCCGCCGCGAGTGAGCCCGCCGGTCCCCGAGCTGCCGGCCGTGTCTCGTCGAGCGCCCGACCGTCGCAGACATCCAGCGGTACCGCCCATCCCACCGCTGCCTCCCCCACCTCCGCCACCGCCACGCGCGCCACTCACGGCCCCACGGCCCAGGCCCCCGATGCCCCCGCTGCCCCCCGGTGAGCGGCCGGTAGCGCAGAGCCCATCACATCCGCTCGGTGTCCGGCCCGCGGGGTCCGCGGGGTCCCAGACGATCCCGACCGGAGGGCTGCCAGTGCTCCCGCCGCCGCGTTCCTTTCCGGTCCGGGCAGCGCCCGCCGCACGCGCTGAAGCTCCCCCGATGGTGCTGCCGCCTGCGGCGCCGCTGGCCACAGCGCCTCTGGCCACAGCACTGCCGGCCACCGCCGTACCGGGTCTCTCCCCGTGGGAGGCTGCGGCCCGGCGCCCACCGCCGGTACCTCCCCCCGGCGAGGAATCTCCACGCGAAGAAACCCAGCGCGAGCCACTCCCGCGCGACGAACCCCCACGCGAAGAAGCCCAGCCCCGCGCGGCAGAAACGCCACCGCTGGTGACAGTGGACCTGTACCGGCCGAACGACGCCGAGATCCGCGTTCTGGGGACCATCACCATCGACGCTCCCGGTCCGTTGGCGCCCGATCGCAGGGACCTGTTGACCGAACTGGTGGTCTATCTCGCCCTGCATCGCAACGGGATACCCACCAGCGACCTCAAGACGGCGATCTGGCCACACGGAGCGTCCGGCGAGGTGGTGGCGGCGGCACTCGACGACGCCCGCGCCTGGCTCGGGCCAGCCAGCGGCGGTGGTCCGCGCATCACCATCAGCGACGACGGATGCTGGCGGCTCGCGGACGATGTCCGGTGTGACTGGGACCTGTTCATCGCCTACACCCACCGGTCCGGGTGGCCGGATGTCAACACCGATGCCAACACCGATGCCGAAGAGGACCTCATCACCGCGTTACGGCTGGTCACCGGGCCGCTGTGGACGAACCTACCCGATCACCGCTACGACTGGCTGGCCTCGAGCCCGATCAGAACGTCCATAGCGACCACAGTTGTGGATGTTGCCCACCGGCTTGCCCAACTCACGCTCGGCTATGGCGATACCGTGACCGCCGTTGCGGCATGCCGGACCGGCCTGCGCGCCGTACCGACGGCCGAGGTCCTGTGGCGAGACCTGTTGCGTACGGTTGCCGCCCGGCGCGACCGCAAGGCGCTGGAAGCCGTGATCGGCGAGACGTACCGGGTGATCGCGCCACCGCGAAGCGGTCTGAAGGCTCAGGCCGAGACAGAGGCGCTGGTACGGGAACTGCTGTCGGGATTGCGCCGCCGATAACCGGGGCGCTACCGATAGCCGGGCCCGGGGTCCGCGGGCCGTAGAGGATCAGCCGTACGGCCCGTTGACCCGGTACGGCGGGGGCGCGGAAGGCGGCGGTTGCCACGGCCCCGGCATCGGCAGCATCGGGCCGCGGGCACGGGCGCCGAACAGCGCAAGTACCGCGATCGCCGCGAACGCGGCGAGATGAACATCGGGCAGGTTCAGGTTGGTTCCGCCAAGGGGCGCGAGAATACGCGGCGAAATTGGGAGCATGAACGACGGCGCCTTGAGCCGCAGCAGCGCCACCGCAACGGTGGCCCTCGCTGCGAACAGGAAGAAACGGTCCGACCGGCGATCACAGAGCAGGCCGAGTGCCACCAGCCCGATCACCACGGCGAAGCTGTCCACCACATAGATCATGAGTCTCGGCTGGAACATCTCGAGTGCGCAGACACCGGCCGCCACCGCCGCGATGAGAAATGTCGCGCCTCCGGACGGCGCCAGCAGACTGGCAAGAAGCAGCATCCCTCCGATGACGAGCGTTCCGATCAGACTCCGCTGGTCGGAAAGGACGTAGGCCTTCCAGAGGGGATTGGCTGGGATGAACAGGACGACGCCCAGCCCGACCGCCAACGCGACAAAAGCCGTCCAGCGTCCGGAGCTCCAGCCAGCCGTCCAGCCTCGCCAGGCGAGAACGACGGTCATGGAAACCGCAGCTCCTATCATGATCATCCACCAGCCTGCACGGCGTGGCTCATGAATGATCTCGCGGGTCCAACCGAGTTCCGCCAGCGACATCACGGACAGGCCGACGACGCAGCCGCTCGCGAAGTCACGCCCACTACCCCACCGGTTTGCGGCCACCAGAGCGATGAGCGCCACCGGCAATGCCAGGAACGCTATCCCGAATTCGCCGAAAACATCCCATACATCACGATTCCGGTAGAGTCCGGGCGTCCGCAGCGCCGAGGGAATCAGCGTCAGGACAGCTGCCACCAGCAGGACGCCCAGAACCGGCGTCGCCATCGGCACGGAGCGGCCGAACCAGCCCTGTTGAGGTGGGCCCGGGGGGTCGAGAATGCCGCGCACGTCGGGCGCGGCCGGCGGCGCAGCCCGGGATGCGGTTGGCAAAGGCGGCTGCGGTGTCCGCAGCTCCTCCTGGGCGGGCCGCTGCCAGTCCGAGGGTTGCGGTGCGGGCGGAAATCCGGTACTCGGGGGTCCGGCGTAGCCCCCCGCCCCTGGTGGCGGTGGGGTCTGCCAGCCCAACCACGGAGCTTCCCGGCGGGTGGCGGAGGGCTGCGGCAGCCCGTACGGGTTTGCCGGCGGCGGGGCATCGCCACCACGGACGAGACGGGTGGCGATCTGCTCGGATTCGGTTATGCCGTGGATGTGGTGGCCGGTGAGACCCGTCACCACATCGGCCGCGGTGGGGCGCTCGGCGGGTGCCTTGGCCAGCGCCCTGGAGATCACCGAGGCGACCGCTACCGGCATGCCAGCAAGATCGGGAGGACCGCCGAGGACCCTGGCCATCGAAGCGGTCGGGGTCTCGGCGGCAAAGGGATGCCGGCCGGTCGCGGCGTACGCGACGCAGGTCGCCCAGGCGAAGATGTCGGCGGCGGGTCCGGCACGCTCGCCGGAAAGCTGCTCGGGTGCCATCCACGCGATGGTTCCGATGCTGAAGCCGGTTTTCGTGTTCACTGTGGCGTCGGACAACCGGGCGATACCGAAGTCGATGACCTTCGGCCCGTCCCATGCCATGATGATGTTCCCGGGTTTGAGGTCGCGGTGCACCACGCCGGCGTCATGGATGACGACCAGGGCCTCGGCCAGCCCGACGGCGAGGCTCATCAGCGCGTTGCCGTCCAGGCGGCCACGTCGGCGCACGGCGTCGGCCAGGCTCACCCCGTCCACGTATGCGGTCGCCATCCACGGACGAGGGGCGTCGACATCCGCGTCGAGCACTTCGGCCACGAAGGTGCCACGAACCCGCCGGGCGGCCGTGACCTCCTGCCGAAAACGCGCGCGGAACTCAGGATCCGCGGCGACGTTACGATGCGGGAACTTGATTGCCACCGGCGTGTCGTCCGGGGCGAAGCCCTGGTAGACGACGCCCATGCCGCCTTCACCGAGACGGCCGTGCAGGCGGTACGGCCCGACCGAACGCGGATCGTCAGCAGCAAGCGGCGCGAGCACCCGATCCCCTCTCGCCGACCCCGATCACGTGCGGAGATTACCCGACCGCACAGGCCCCACCCGCATCCCGGTCATAAAGCCGTCGGAAACCTGGTCGGTACCCATCGGCTCGCCGTATGATCCGGACCCCGTGATTCTAGGCGCCTGTGGCGAAGTTGTCCATTTTAACCGAAATGTGCGGTTGTCTTCCATGCGGATCTTCAGCTGGTGCAGGTGTCCGCATAGGGCAGATCATGTGTGTACAAAGTCCAGGTCTCCTGGTCCAGTGAGGTTCCAGCAAACGCGCATGCCCACGGCAGCGCGTTCGTGCGCAGCGTGTCGAAGACGGAGACATCCCAGATTTGAATGGTACGATCATAGCTCCCGGTGGCGAGGGCGTGGCCGTCCGGTGAGAACGCCACCGACGTCACAGTGCCGGCGTGGCCCCTGAGCGGGATCCCGAGGAGCTGGGGACCGGTCGGGGTCGTGAGATCCCACAGGCGAACGGTCTTGTCATTGCTGCCGCTGGCAAGGATGTGGCCGTCGGGCGAGAACGCCACCGACGTCACAATGTCGGTGTGACCGGTGAGAGGCGGACCGATGGGGCGAGGCCGGTCCGGGCTGCTGACATCCCACAGACGCACGGTGCCGTCGTAGCTTCCGCTGGCGAGGGTACGGCCGTCGGGCGAAAACGCCACCGACGTCACCGCACCGGTATGGCCGGTGAGAGGCGAACCGACGGGGCGGGGCTGACCCGGGCTGCTGACATCCCACAAACGGACGGTACTGTCGTAACTTCCGCTGGCGAGCGTATGGCCGTCGGGCGAAAACGCCACCGACGTCACAGTGCCGGTATGGCCGGTGAGAGAAATGCCGATGGACTGAACACCTGCCGGCGTGGTGAGATCCCACAGGCGGACACCGTTGTCGTTGGTACCGGCGGCGAGGGTATGGCCATCGGGCGAAAACGCTACCGACGTCACCGCGCCGATACGGCCAGCGATGGGATCAGTAAACGGCGAGCCGACGGGCCGGGATGGTTGGCTCGGCCTGGTGAGATCCCACAGGCGGACGGAATTGTTGTCGTCGTTACTTCCGGTGGCGAACGTATGGCCGTCAGGCGAAAACGCCACAGCCGTCACCGCACTGGTGCCGCCAGTGGCAGGTGGGCCGACGGGCCGGGATGGTTGGCTCGGCCTGGTGGGATCCCACAGGAGCACAGTGCTGTCATTGCTGCCGCTGGCAAGAGTCCGGCCGTCCCGGGAGAACGCCACCGACGTCACCGCGCTGGTCAGGTCGCCAGGAGACGCACTGGTCAGGCTGCTAGGAGATAGGCCGACGGGGTGGGGTGGTTGGCTCGGGCTGGTGAGATCCCACAGGAGCACAGTGCTGTCATTGCTGCCGCTGGCAAGAGTCCGGCCGTCCCGGGAGAACGCCACCGCGGTCACGACATCGGTGTCGCCGGCGAGAGGTGGATCCACCAAGCGCTGCTGGCCCGGGTCACTGACAT
>NZ_CAUVXP010000069.1:7598-28893 GCF_963555955.1 Protofrankia sp. Cas3 | reverse complement strand
GACCCGTTCGACCACCCCACGATCATCGCCGATGCCATCGCCGGCGAGACGCTGCTTGGCGATCCGCCGGCCGAACGGATCATAGGAATACCGCCAGCGCTGACCGTCCGGCGTGGTCACACCGGTCAGCCGATCGTCGGCATCCCAGCTGTAGCGCCAGGTCCGCGGCTTGCCCGACAGCCGTTTGTGCTGCCGTAGTGTCACCCGGCCCTGGCCGTCGTGCTCGTAGCGGACCCGACCGGCACGGCGGATCAGCGTGCCGGCGTACTCCCGACCGCCCTGCGCCGCATGGTCCCCCCCGTCCCGGCCGTCACGCTGCGCGGGCACCGGCCAGGACGCGTCGATGATATTGCCCGCCGCGTCGTAGGCGTACCGCTCGGACCAGCCGGCCCCGTGGACCGCGGTGACCCGCCGCACCGGGTCGAGATCGAACCGGCGCAGGCCGGCGAGCATGTCATCGATCTCGGTGACATACCCATCCGGACTGTAGGAGTAGTCCCGGCGCTGCACCACCCGCGCCTGCCGGGCGGTCCCGGGCCCGCCCGTGGTCACCGTCTGCGCGGTCACGGTCTGCGACAGCAGCTGATGGTTGGCATCCCACGCCTGCGCCAGCACCACCCCGCTGTCCAGACTGCGCGCCACCTCCCGGCCCGCCTCGTCGTGGACGAACCGCAGGATTCGACCGGCGGTCGCCAGCGACAGCGGCAGATCGTTCGGGTCATACTCCCAGACACTCTCCGCCCCGGACGGCGTCACCCGCCGCACCCGCCGGCCCAGCACGTCGTACGTCGAGGAGACCGTCCGGCCGTTACACGTCTCGGCCAGCACCCGGCCCCGCCCGTCCCGGGTGACCGTGCAGTCGGCGTCGGCGTTCACCGCACGCACGACCCGCCCCACCGCGTCATAGCCAAACGTCGTCACACCGCCCGCGGATCGTGTCTCGGTCACGTTACCGAGCAGGTCACGGGTAAACCGCACCGTCTCCCCGACGCCGTTGGTGCGTGCGATGAGCTGCCCGGCAGCATCATGGACGTAGGCAAGCACCCGCCCGTTGAAATCGGTCTCCCGCACCAGATTCCCGGCCGGGTCGTAGTCATACCGCCAGACCAGGCCCTGGGGGTTGGTGACGGCGACCAGCCGTAGTTCGGTGTCATAGGCGAACGCCAACCGCGCCCCATCCGGGCCGGTCCGCGCAGCCGGCAGATCGAAATGCGTCACCTCGGTGCGGGTCACCAAACCGGCCGCGTCCACATGCTCGACGAGATTGCCCTCCCCGTCATAGCCCCACCGCTCGGTGGCACCGTCGAGCAGGGTCCGGGAGGCGGGTCTGCCCTCCACCGTCCACCCGAACCGGGTCGTCCCGCCCACCGGATCGGTCACCGCGACCACCCGGCCGCACCCATCCCGCTCATACACGGTCACAGCACCGAGCGGATCGGTCACCGCGACGGGCAGGCCGGCGGCGTCGCTCACCACCCGCCGAATCTGGCCGAGCGCATCGGTGACCGCCGCCAGCCGCCCGCGGTCGTCATAGGCGAACCCGGTCCGCGCCCCGACCGGGTCGACCACCGCGGTCAGATTCCCACGGTCATCGTAAGAGCGTTCCCAGCGGGCACCGTCCGCCTCGACGACCACCACCGGCAGCCGCAGCGCGTTCCATGCCGCCGTCGCCCGGCTGCCGTCCGGCCGAACAATCTCGGTCAGGTTGCCCTCGGCGTCGTAGCGATACCGCACGGTCCGGCCCAGCGGGTCGGTCTCGGCGAGCTTGCGGTCATACCGATCCCACGCGTAGACGGTGGCATGCCCGAGCGGATCGACCTGTCGCCGCAGCTGCATCACGTCGTTGAAATGATATTCCGTGGCATAACCGAGCGAGTTGGTCTCCACCGTGACACCGCGCTCGGTGTCGTAGACGATCGTCCCGTCCAGGCAGCCCGCCGAACCCGCGGTCCGCACCACCCGGCCGGCTGCGTCGTAACTGTAGGCGTAGCTGGTGCCGTTCCGATCCATCCAGCTGATCATCCGCCCGGCGGCGTCATAGCCGAACCGCAACGGCCGACCCGAGGAGTTCACCACCTCGACCAGCCGGCCGGCCCCGTCATAGCCGTAGCGGACGATCTCGGTGTCGGGTTCGCCCGCCCGCCCCCGCAACCGGATCGCAGTGATCAGCCCCTGCTGGGTGTCCACCACCAGGTGGTACCCGCCCGAATGGCTGATCTCAGCGAGCGTCCCGTCGGCGGCGTCGTAGCCCGACTCGATACGATTCCCATGACGATCGGTGATCGCGGCGAGCGGCAGCGCCACATTCCGGGCACCGTCGCCCGGGACCGCAAAGTGCAAGGTATGCCCGGCCTGCGGGTCGGTGACGGTGTACGCACCGGCGGCGTCGCGGGCCAACGCCAGCCGTGGGCCCTCGGCTGGCAGCACGGTCGCCCCGGGTGCGGGATGCGGATAGGCGACCAGCACCCCGTCCGGCGCGGCATAACACACCCCCACCTCGTCGATCTCCAGGCGGAGGTCCAACGTCGAACTCCACGACCGGCCAAACCACCACCCGGCCCGGTAGGACGACAGATGGGTCCGCTGCAACGCCCAGGCCAACAAGCCGGGCAGCTCCACGTCAACCTGCGTCAGGATCATCTGCCCGCTCGCCATGTCCACCGGATCCCGCCCGACGAACCGGCAGTGCGCCGCCCGCGCAAACAACCGTGGGTCACGCAACGCGCTACGAATATCACCACCAGCGACCGCGATGCCGTGCGGGATCGCCGTGACGACGCTGCGCGCCTTACCCAGCGCCGCACCGCCAAAGGTGCGCAGCCCGGCACCGACCAGCCGCAGCCCCTCCCCGCGGGCCACCCCCCGACCCACCGCCACCGCGGTCCGCCCCAGCCGCGCGACACTGACCACCCCGCGTCCACCCGGAATCAGACCCAGCGAGTCCAAAGCGAGTTGCCCCAACGACGCCTTACCCTGCGCATACTTCGCCAACGTGTCCGCGAACACCGCCGCACCCGCGACCAGCGCGATCGCCACCAACGCCAACCCGATCGGCCCCGACACAAACAGCGCGACGACCCCCGCGACCATCGCCACGTTTCGACAGAGATCCACAAAGCTGTCCCAGGACCGAAACGGCGCCGACACCGCATCCCACGCCTTCTCATACCACGCCCTGTTCTTGATCCCGCTGTCCGCGAGCGCGTTCTCAATCCCCTGCGCGCAGCTCCGGGCCGCATCCCCCCGCAGCTCCGCCGCATCCAGGGCCAACCGCCGCGCCCGCGCCCGATCCGCACCCGCCACCTGCCCCCGGCTGGCAGCCACCCGAACCTGCCCGGCCACCGCCGCCGCGTCCCACAGCGCCGTCACCGCGCTGATCGAACCCTCGGACAGCTCCGCCCGCGGCCACAGCAGCCACTCCCGGTCCGGTGGCAGTAACGCCCGCACCTCCCCCAACGCCACCCGATAACGATCATCAGCATCCAGGCCCTGACGCAGTGCGCCGCCAGCCTGGGCCTTCGCCTCAGTCAGACCCGCCGCAAAGGCGAACAGGGCGTCACCACAGCCACGGTAGGCCCGGGCCAGCTTCGCCAGCTCCGCAGGCAGCTCCACCAGCGCCTCGGTGAACGCCGGCGCATAGTCACCGGCCATCGCCAGGTCACCGCCGCCGCTCGCGATAGCACGCAGGCGAGTGGTGTTGTGTTCGGCGACCTCAGCCTGGGTTCGCAACCGGACGGCCATCGCCCGCACCGCATCCGGATCACCCGGAGTCGGATCACCCTCCAACCCCAGCACACCCCAGTCACCCACCGCGGTCCTCTCCGCATCCTCACCGACCGTCGCGAGCGGCCCACGACCACACGCTTACAGTCATATACATAGGGTAACATACCCTGATATAATCGGCAACAATGGTCCAAAAAATCTGGCTCCTTTCTGGGCTCAGGCGTACTCGCCGGCCGACGCGGACAGCTTTACCACAGCGACCGCACCCTGAACACCCGAGAGGAAAGCGGGCGCTAGGCGGTACCCGCAGGAGCCCTCTGCTACCCGATCGACATCTGCACCGCGTTCGCCACGCTCGTCCACGACAGCCAGACGACCGGTGCGTTCCGCGGAACACAGAACCCGGCAACGGCCGGCCGTTCGGCACTGTTCCGCAGCGCACTGCCTCCCCGGGGATCCCGACCGCTCGACCCGACGATCGCCGATACCATCCAGGCCCGTAGCCTCAAGCATGCCAGGCCGTGATCAGATCGTCCGGGCCGACCGTCCGGATCGGCAGGCCTGCGACGACACCGTTCCGGCTGATGGCAAGCAACTCCGTGGCCGGACCGGCCCTCGGTACCGCCGCCGTATCACGGACCAGGGTGGCATGGTCGTGCCGGTCACGAGGCTTCACCGTCTGCCATGTGATGCCGCCGGTAAACAGAATCCGGGTGGCGGGGCCGGGGTGCGTAGGCCGTTGAGGCCATCCTGATGACCGGAACCACCTACCGCGGGCCGGTGTGAGCCGCAACAGTAGGTGGAATCGGCCGTTATGATGACGTTTTCTACCTACGACGCCGTTGTATCTGGGTGTTCCGCGGAACACAGAAGCTGACCGCGGGATTGGACCACAAGCCGGTAGACGGAGCGTGTCGTCTCCGCGCCGGCCCAGTATCCGACGGCGCCGCTCACGAGCATCCCCACACGATGTGCGGCCCACGCCCACGGCCCAGCCCGCCACGCTGATGACGGGTGCTTCAAGGTGGTCCTCGGCTACGACGAGCTCGTATATGTCCACAGCTACCGCCACCACGATGAGGATTTTGCCGCCCACCTGCAAAACAGTGCGGACCCCGCCCCCGAAGCGCATCGTGGCCGCCAGTTCCGCGGCCGAAGCCTCCAGCGGGGCCACCCGTGCACCGTGACCGGCAGCCTCGAGTGCGCGTACGAGCGGCATGGGTCCACCGCGGAGGAGGATCTTGGCTGCATCGGCGACCACGGTGAACCGGCCCGGGGTAGCCGAGAAGACCGGTGGCCCGCCCGGAGTCGGGCTGCCTCCAGACAGGATTACCTCCCCCACGTGGGATGCTGAAGCGCGGATCTCCGCGAAGATGCGCTCCAAGGTAAGCTGCCCGTACCGGAGGGCATTCCGGGTGTTGATCACCTCCGTCTGTACGGGGATACTGTTGCCGGCACCCAACTGCCGCATCCGGACCGACGAGTCGAGCTACCCGTGCATCGCACAGCGATGGGCGGATAGCGATGGACGGGTAGCGATGAAGCGAAGTGGGTGCCAGGTCTGGCATCCTGTCCTCATGAAACGATTCAGAAAGGACTATGCCGCGTAGTCGGCCGTCCCAGCTCCGGGCTGTCGGCCGCCAAGCGCGGCGCCAGTCGAACGAATCCTCGATTCCCGGTCTTGCGCGCGGTTCCGGCATGCTCGCGGGTGCGGTTGCCCGGTTGGAGCGCGATCGACTGTGGCCCGGCGCGGTGGCACAAGCCCTGCGACAGTGGTCGCGAATAGCCCACCATCCCCGTCTTGCTCTTTCGGGTGGTTGCGGCTGTCCGTTGTGCAATCCCTTCTACACGACCGGCGAACGCGCGGTTCTCGAGCTCGCCCTCCACGCCCTGCCCGCGCGAGCGGCGCGTGAACTGCGAGGCATGGTGGAGCCGCTCGACGCCCTCTACCTCGCGCGAAGTTGGCCGCTCCCGACCGTCTCGCCGGCCGATGGTTGGTGAGCATGTTCTGCAGATGGGGAGTTCTCCCGATGCGACGCCCCGCCCCACGGGTGCGCTGTCTTCAGACATGAGCCAAGACATTGCAACCAACCCCGGATCCGATCCCAAGATCGACACTGTCCAACGCCTGTACGCGGCCTATGGTCGCGGCGACATCGACGCCGTCCTCGCCGAGCTCGCCGACGATGTCGACTGGGCTGCGGAGGCGGCCAGCACGTCGGTACCGTGGTACGGCAGCTACCGCGGCAAGGGCGAGGTGCCCCGGTTCTTCAAGGACATCGGGTCGAACATCGAGATCACCGAGTTCACGCCGCTCTCGTTCACCTCCAACGAGACCGACGTGATCGCCACCGTCCACTGGGCCTACACGGTGCACGCGACCGGCAAGACCGCGGCGATGTACATGCAGCACTGGTGGCGTTTCACCGACGGGAAGATTGCATTCTTCCGGGGCTCGGAGGACACCGAGCAGTCGGCCGCGGCCTTCTCATAGTCAGTCGCGCGGCCTCATAGTCAGTCGCGCGGCCGGGCGGGCTGATCCGCGCACCGGGGGCCGCCGGGGGTCACCCGGCGGCCCCCGGCGGTCAGCCGCGTGTGAGCGTGAGGGTGAGCACGGACGGCAGCCCGTACCAGTCCGTGGAGACGACGCTGGCGTGATCGGCGGCAAGCTGGGCGACCCTGGCCTGGGCGTCGGCGACCGCCGGGTTGGTGTCGTTGAGGGCGGGCGTCACCGCGTGGGCATCGGTCATCACCAGGATGTAGTGCCGGGTGTCATACCAGGAGGTGTTCACGCTCGTGACATAGGTGCTGGCATCACCGTCGAAGAACACGAACCAGGGTCGGATCGTAATGTCCGAGTACCGCGTCCTTGGATCACCGGTAGCCGCGCCGAGCACCGCCGGGAACATCATGGCGTCGCCGACCTTCCCCGCCGCGTACAGATTCCGGAGGTAGGTCGCGTACTCGACGTCGGTGTGCAGCGTGTCGGTCGGGTTCGCGAGTTCGACGGTGCCCGGAATCACATAGATGATCATTTTTCCGGCCAGTGCGGAGCGGCTGGGCCAGGCGTCCGCCGTGGCCGCCGCGTCGAGGTTTGCATGGGTGCCGCCGAGCAGGTCGGCCGGCCGGTAGATGGAGTCGGTAGCGACATTCGCCTTGATGTAGGCGTCGAGTTCGTCCGGCCCCATCCCGGCTCCGTTGTCGAAGCCCGCCTTCATTTCGATCTTGACGAATACGGGACCAGCGGTCGGATGTGCCACCAGCCACCATTTGATGTCGCTCAGGCAGGAGCCCAGGTTCTGGTTCCGGTTACCGGTGTAGAGGGCCGACGTGCTGTTGGCCACCACGCAGTTGTTGTCGTTGCCGAGCGGGTTGCTGTGGCTCACCCGCCAGCGGTGCGCGACGATGTCGTCCCACGCGTCAAGTTCAATCATGGAAGAACCCGCGTCGAGCGCCTGGGCGAGATAGGTGTAGTCGGCTTTGTCGTAGGTGTTGTGCACCCCCACCGTCGTCGCATGCGACACCCGCACCGAGCCGAGAGCGGCGGCTACCGCCGGCGATGCCGACGTCATCGACGCCACCAGCACCGCCGTGGCCACCCCGGCCACGGACAACAAACGGCGGCCACCCCGACACAACCTCATCACGCCTCCCGGTCCCATCGGCCAGCAGCACTACTGTCCGATAATAAACGGAATAGCCATCGTCGCGAAGTCAATCCGCGAAAGTCCGATATAATCGGATCGCAGGGGAGGCATGCGGACGGGTTCACACGACCGTGGCGAGGAACGTGTCCAGCAGCCCGGTGATCGTCTCGGGTTGTTCCAGCGGGCTGGTATGTCCGCAGTTCGGGACGATCTGCAGGTGGGCGCCTGGGATGCGAGCCGCGATGCGCTCCGCCTTCACCGGTGGAGTGGCCGCGTCCTCGGCACCGACGACGACGAGGGTGGGCACCGTGATCCCGAGAATTTCATAATCCACCGATGAGCGGTCGGCCACCCCCAGCACCGCCTTGCGCACGGCAGCGCGGTCACTGCGGTTGAGCCGGCGCACCCACTCGTCCCGCAGCGCCTTGCTGGCGGGGTCGGCCAGGAAGACAGGGCCGAACATCTGCGGACTGACCTTGCTCAGGATCGGCTTGATACCGAACAGACGCAGGAGCCATGCCAGCTGTTTGTACTCGCCGACCTTGCCCGGCTCCTCCGGCCCGGAGCTGGTGTCCAGCAACGTCAACGAACGCAGCAACTCGCCGTGGCGGGCCGCGACCCGCTGGCCGACGAAGCCGCCCATGGACAGGCCCACCCAGTGCACCGGGCCCACACCGAGCGCCCTGATCAGGGCGACCGCATCGCCGGTGAGGGTGTCCATGTCGTAGCCGTCGACGGTCGCCGGTGTGTCCCCCTGCCCGCGCCAGTCGAGCGCCACGCACCGGTAGGACGCGCGCAGGGCCGCGATCTGGCGATGAAAAACCCAGCCGCTGAACAACAGGCCGTGCCCGAACACAATGGTCGACGCATCCGGTCGACCGGCCGGCGCAAAGGTGTCGGTGTAGGCAATCGTCGCACCGCGGACGTCGATGGTCGGCATGAGTCCCTCGTCTCGATATCTTCTTCGCGTGGTCAGGCGTTGGAGACGGCCGTGTGAGGCACCCTCATATTGCGCATGGTCACGAAAGCGGTGGCACACAGCGTTTCCTCAGCGCCGTCGGCCGAGTAGACATCGGCGGCGGCGACCGTCATGATCCGGCCCGCCTTGACGACCCGACCGCGGGCGATAATTCGCTCGCCTTTCGCCGGGGCCAGAATTTTGACCGTGTAGTCGATGGTCATGTTCACCCATCCGGCCGGCAGCAGTGTGCCGGCCGCAGAACCCCCGGCAAAGTCCGCCAGTGAGCCGAGGACACCGCCCTGAACGAAGCCGTCCTGCTGGGTTAGCTCTTTCCGGTAGGGTTGGATGATCTCGGCTTCTCCCGGCGCCATCCGGCCGAACTCGAAACCCAGATGTTGCGCGGCCGGCATGCTCAGGACCACGGCCTTCACCGCCAGCGCAAAGTCGGGGTTTTCCGCTTTCAACACGTCCATGTTCACATCCTCCCCGCTGATCGATCAATCCCTCACGCGACCGACTGCGTCCGGGGTGCCCAGAGGTCGAACCCGGCCTCCAGATAGCGCCTTCTGGCGGCAGTCCGCATGATCTTGCCGCTGCTGGTTTTCTGCAGTCGACCCGGCAAAGTCAGCACCAGGTCGCTCACGGAAAGCTGGTGCTCGCGCGTTATTGCCGCTCGAATCGATGCGGCGACGTCTGTCGCATCCACCTTCAGTCGTTCTTCACGCTTGATCTCCTGAACCACGACGAGCTTTTCACCGTCGGCGCCGGGCACCGAGAACGCGGCACACCCACCGGGCCTCAGTGCGGGATGCGCCGACTGCGACGTGTGCTCGATGTCATGCGGGTAGTGATTCCTTCCCCGAATGATCAGTAGATCCTTCAACCGGCCCACGATGTACAACTCGCCGTCGACCACCAGGCCGAGATCTCCGGTACGCAGATAGGTGGGTCCGATCTCACCGTCGCATTCGGCCTGGAAAGCCTCGGCCGTCACCTCCGGACGCCGCCAGTAACCCTGTGCCACGTGCTCCCCGGCAACCCAGATTTCTCCGACCTGATTCGCTGGACACGAGCGTCCCGTTTCCGGGTCCACGATACGAACCGACGTTTCCGGACGGACGAGCCCGGAACCTACGAGGGTACGGCCGCGGCCGCTCGGCGCCTTGACATAGCGCTTGTGGCCCAGCTCCCCGGTATCCGCATCAATGGTGCGCGGGCCGCGGCCCTTCTCGCTGCCGGTCACGAGCAGAGTTGCCTCGGCCAAGCCGTAGCATGGGTAGAGCGCCTGCGCGCTGAATCCCACCGACGCGAAGCTCTCGGAGAATCGACGCAGCGTCTCGGGACGAATCGGCTCGGCGCCGTTGAACGCGACTTTCCAGCAGCTGAGGTCGAGATCCGGCAGGTCGCCTCTGGCAGCTCGTGCGACGCAGGCGTCGAATGCGAAGTTCGGTCCGCCACTGGTGTGAGCGCGGTAACGCGAGATAGCCGACAGCCACAGGAGAGGCCAGCGGATAAACGCCATCGGCGACATGAGGATGCTGGTCGCCCCGAGGTAGAGCGGCTGCAGGACGTTTCCGATCAGACCCTGGTCGTGAAACAACGGCGCCCAGCCGACAAACGTCGAGTGCTGATCGTGGCCGAACGCCTGCTGTATCATCTCCTGGTTCGCCACGAGGTTCCGGTGCGAAACCATGACCCCCTTCGGATCGGATGTGGAACCCGAGGTGTACTGTAGGAAGGCAACGGAATCAGCCGAACAGGGCTGCGGGTCGAAATCTGTGTCAACCGCGTCCACCACCTGGTCGACGGGAAACCAGCGGAGCGCCCCGCAGATCGGCTCCAGGGACTCCCTGGTGCTTTCGAGCATCGCGCTGAGGGTGAGTACAGCCGATGGCGCACAGTCTTTCACGATGTTGCGGGTCGCGTCCTGCATCCGATTCTTGCGCGGGGGGTTGACGGGCACCGCGATGACCTGCGCGTAGAGGCACCCGAAGTACGCGACGATGAAGTCCAGACCCTGCGGGAAGAGCAGCAGCGCTCTGTCACCAGGTTTGCAGCCCCGACTCAGCTGCCGGGCCACGGCAAGCGCCCGTGCGTGCAGCTCGCCGTAGGTCAGCACCGCTTCCTCCTCCCCATGTTCAGTCAGGAACACGTACGCCCTGTTGGCCGGCTCGGCGGCGGCGCGGCCCTGGAGGATCTCCGGGAGCAGTGGTCTGTTCCTCACCATTCTCCTTCCATTGGTCGGAGGAACCCGGACGGAAGCGGCTCCAGCGAGACCGGAAGGTGCTTCAGACCGCGGACGATGAAACTGTGGTCCTGCCAGTCGAGTTCCTCGGTCCGCAGTTCCAGGCGTTGCGGACGCCGGTAGAGGCGCTCGAAGGCGACCTCCGCCTGCAGCTGCGCCAGCAGCCCGCCGAGGCAGCCGTGCATTCCGTACCCGAAGGCGAGGTGCCCCTTCGTGTCGCGGGTGATATCGAACTCGTCCGGCCGGCTGAACACCGCGGGGTCGCGGTTCGCGGCGCCGAGACACAGGAGAATCTGCTCTCCCGCCCGTATCTGCTTTCCGTCGATTTCGACATCGCGCGTGGCCAGGCGCTTGGTCAGCTGGAGCGGGCTGTCGTAGCGCAATGCCTCGTCGACGGTACTCTTCGCCAGCTCTGGCCGACGGTGGAGCAGGGCGCCCTGATCCGGGTGCGCAAGCAACGCGCGGAGGCCGTTGCCTATCAGGGATTTCGTGGTTTCGTTGCCGGCCACGAAGCACATGATGCAGACGAAGGCGAGTTCTTCATCGCTGAGCGTGTCACCGCCGCCGGTCGCCGCGGCGAGCAGCTGGCTTATCAGGTCGTCGCCGGGCCGGGACCGGCGTTGCGCGACCACGTCGTCCAGGGCGTCCGCGAACTCTTCGACGACATCACACACATGCGTAAAATCACCGGCTTTCATCAGCCCTGGTTCGAGCAGGAACCGGATGTCATGCGTCCATTGGCCGACGCGTTCGCGCAGGCTGTCCGGGAGCGCCATCCAGTCGCACATGACCGTGACCGGCAGCAGCGCGGCAAAGTCGGCGACGGCGTCCATACCGCCGTCGTCCCACGCCCGCGCCACCAGCTGCTCGGCAACCGCCGAGATACGGGGACGGAGTTTGACGATTTCCTGTGCGGTGAACACCCGGTTCACCAGTGCACGCAGCCGCGCGTGGTCCGGGTTGTCGGTGAAGACCAGCGACTTCTTCCCCAGCCGGACGATCCTGGCTACGTTGTCGTGCGCCAGCCGATTCGCCTGCCGGCTGATCAACTGAGGTATGAGTCCGGCGCTGAACGTGCGGTCACGCAGGACACCCTGCACGTCGGCGTGCCGCGTGAGAACCCACATCCCCAGCGTCCGGTGGACGGGCTGTGCCTGGCGAAGCTGCCGATAGAGCGGGTAGGGGTCGCGTCGGAACTCGGCGCTGAACGGGTTGAACCGAATGGGCGCCGGCCCGGGTCCGGCGGTGTCGGCAGTTGCCGTGCCACCCGTCTCCGACGTCATCGCGCCGGCACCCCACGACCGTTGAAATACGTACTCCTGAAGGGCTGAAGAACGAGCCTGAGCAGGCAGATCTTTCCCATTCGGAAGCCAAGAGCAGAGAGTTTCAGATAGCGCTCATACCGGGCGACCACCTCCGGTCCGACAAGATGAACGGCTTCCTCGCGGTGCATTCGCAGCCGACGTGCCCACTGTTCACACGTCCAGGCGTAGTCGAGCCGACCGTTATGCACCGATTGAACCTCGAAAATACCCTCCGCGGCGGCGGTGATCTCCGCGAGCGTCGGCAGATCCGCTGCCGGAAATATCTCCCGCTGGATGAAGTGGCTCGCATTCTGGCGGGACATGTTCGCGTAGGCGATGGTCTGCAGCGACAACACGCCGTCCTTGTTCAGCCAGGTGCGGCAGCGGGTGAAGAACTCCCGGTACAGGTGGATCTTCTCAGCTGACGAGTCCTCGGGGGTGGCGAAGTGCTCAAAGGCGCCGATGGAGATAATTCCGTCGAACTGGATGTCGGGTTCGTAGTGCAGCCAGTTCTGCGTACGCACTTCCACACCTGGGTACTCCTGGGACCGGACGAAAGCCGCCTGCTCATCACTGAGCGTGAGACCGACCGACCGTTGAACGCGGCAGCTCTCCGCCAACCGCTTCAGGATCGCACCCCACCCACAGCCGATGTCGAGCACGGTCGCGGCACCATCAGCCCGAATCGCGTCCAGGTGAAATTGCAGCTTCCGCTCCTGGGCGGTTTCGAGTGTGTCGTCGGCGCCTTCTCGCATCGCACACGAATAGGTGAGCGACTGGTCGAGCCAAAGACGGTAGAACGCGTTCCCGGCATCGTAGTGATGCCGGATGGCAGCCGCCGCACCGGCGGTACGGTCGCTTTCGAATGATTCAGTCACGGCTACGCCACGTGCCGCTGATTCTGCTCGTACAGATGTGCGGCGATTGCATTGATGGTCGGGTTCTCGAACAACGCCTCGGGCGGCAGGTCGACGCCGTAGCGTTCCTCTATCTCCATCAGCAGGGCGACGGCGAGGGGGGAATCGATTCCCAGCCGATCAAAGTCCGCGTCCAGGTCCACCGCCTCGACCGGCAGGTCGAGGAGACCCGCAACATACTCCTGACACCATTGCGCAATCGCTTCTCTGCTCGGCTTCAAGGTGCTCGCTCCCTATGCCGTGCTACTGGGGACCGGATTGCCGTTCTCAGATTTGCGCCTGGCCGCCATCCGCTCTGCGGACGGAATCTTGACATCCCATGCCAGGCCACAGACCGCAAGCATTTTTATGAACCAGTAGCCTGGATCGAGGCGGTACCAGTTCAACCCGAAAGAAGCCGAATCGGTGAAAGCATGATGGTTGTTGTGCCACGATTCACCAAAGGTCACCAGAGCAAAGATACCGCCGTTCCTGCTGTTCTCCCTGGATTCGTAGGGCCGTGTGCCGAACATGTGCAGGAAGGAGTTGATCACCCAGATGATGTGCTCAAGAACGAAGATCCGCACGAGACCGCCCCAGAGCAGACCGCTGACCGCCCCCTCCCAGCTCTGATAGACGAGACCGCCGACGAGCGCGGGGAGCAGCAGCCCGAGCAGCACCCAGTAGTAGTAAAGACGGGTGACCCGCACCAGGGCACGGTTCTTAATCAGATCCGGCGCATAGTGAATGATGTTCGGGTATTCGTGTCGGCGCATCCACAGGAAGTGGGAGTGGGCCAGACCGCGCAGCCGACCCGCCAGACCGTCGCCGGCGAGATTCGGCGAGTGGGGGTCGCCCTCGCGATCACTGCACTCGTGGTGTCTCCGGTGCAGAGCAACCCAGGACACCAGTCCGCCCTGGCCGGCCATCGAGCCGAGAACTGCGAGCGCCGTTGCCACGGACTGCGCGGCCTTGAAGCTACGATGTGTGAAGAACCGATGATAACCGACGGTGACGCCCAGCCCGGTCACGAGCCACATCGAAAAAAGCAGGGCGATTTCGGTGGCACCGATCGGATGTACCGCAAGGAAAGCGAAGGCGGCTGCGGTACCGAAGATCGGGAGAACATCGAACAGCAAAAAGTGGCGGCGCTGCAGGCGGTGCAGATAGGGATTGCTGATCGCTTTTTTGCGGGGAGTGGATCCGTCCGCTCCGAACTCGGGTTCGGGAATGTACGCTGCGGGCTGGACACCAACCATTCTCGACCGCCCCCTCCTGAGTACTATGCCGAGGTCGCATGCCAGACGGTCCTGACCGTAACAGCCGACGAAGCCGGACCCGAGCGATACGGTGAAGTCCGATCGCAGGATAGGGATTCGTTATCAGGTTCCCGGTGCGTTGAACCAACGTACCGGATATCGCGAAAGGCGCCGGGTTCGGGATGGCAGGCATCCTGCCGGGTACCTCTTATTCACCGGAAGGGGCCACAATGTTTCCCGGCGATTCCGGTGCCGCTGGTCCGGGCGTTGTTCCCGACGACCTATGGTCCCTTCGGGTATCCGCCCGCCTGCTACCTGTAAGGGAGTCAGCATGTCGAGGTTGACAGCACTCGCCCGGTCCGGCCGGAAGCTCGCGGTCGCCGGCACGGTCATGACCGCGGTCGCCGCCGCCACGGTCGGGACAGCCGCAGCGGCCGACCCGATCACGCCGAAGCAGTACTTCGAAGGCTTTGTCAACGGCGCGCCTGCGAACGCCACGATCCAGATGGGCTGCTTCGGCCCGGTCAGCCCCGGCGAGACCGGACATCCGCTCGCCGGCCAGACCGTCGCGGTCCAGCGCGTCGTCGACCCGGTCGTTCTACCCGGCTACACCGGATCGGCCGGCACCACGATTGCCGTCGGCTTCCCCGGCCCCGCGACCACCAGCCCACTGGTCTTCACCAGCTACGGGACGCCGCTGGCCATCCCCACCTCGCTGGTCCTGCCGTGCTCGGGCAGCGCAACGGTCGTGTTCAGCCCCCGGCCGACGAGCCCGACCGCCCGAAATGCCATCGTCACCGTCACCTATGTCGGGCAGCCATAGCCAACCTCCTCCCACCGGGCCCGCCCGCCGGCGCCACCGGCCGACCGATCCTCGGCTGGTCCACCGGCGGACGGGACGGATCCGGGCCGTCCTGACCTGACTCACGGCGACCGCGAACGGCCAGCGGGCCAATCCGTCACCAATCGGATGCACTAGGCATACACCGGACTGGATAGAATTCATCCGAGGGTCTTTTAAAGATCGGCACCAAGATCGGCACCGAGACCGGTTCGGCTGCCATGCCACGCCCGGTGCCGCAGACTGGTGACGGCAAGCCGCGGGATGATGCCGGAAAGAGGAGAAGTCAGGCAATGAGCCGCTATGGCTACGACCCCGCCCGGCGTGCGCTCATCGTCTCCTGGGCGACCGGAACCGGCGACCTGGCCGCAACCGTCGCCGTTCTCCCCCCGGCAACCACTGACAGCGACGCTCTACGACTGGCAGAACAACTGACCTTCCTCACCGCCGCGGCCTGGCGCACCTACACCCACCCGGCCAGCGCCACCCCGAGCCTGGCCACCGGCAGCGAAGGATGGCGCCGCCACAGTGACCGCCAGGCGTTCACCAGCGTGCTCACCGCGATCCGCCACCCCCAGCTGCCCCACAACGGCACCCAGCGCCAGTCCTACGTCATCGTGCACGAGGCCGCACACCGCGTCGGCCGGGCCCTGCACGCGATCGGCAGCCAGGACCTCACCGAAAAGATCACCACCGACGTCCGGGCCGAACTCGACGCCATCGAACAGGCCGAATGCGGCGACCTGACCGGACGGGCCCGCCAGGCCATCACCCTGACCCGCGCGGACGCCTCCCCCGTCCAGGTCGCGGCCGCCGACGCGATCCTGGCCGAGGATCCCTTCGGGAACACCCGCCTGTGCACCGACATCGACCCGGCCGCCGCCGCGACCGCCGCGGCCCACTGGCTCCACGCCGCGGCCACCGTCGCCGCGCACCACACCGGGCTCGACCCCACCCAGATCCTCATCGAGGCCGACAACATCGAAGCACTCCCCCACGAAAGCCCCACCGTCGTCCTCGAACGCATGGGAACCGGAGAGACACCCCGGGACGTCGTCCTCCAGCTGATCACGGACGCCATGGCCGTCGCCGAGGGGGCCATCCCCGACCTCGACACCCTCCTGGCCGCCGTCGAAGCCGCCCACGAACGCGCGGACTCGTTCGAGGACCAGCCGGACGAACTCCGGCACACGCTGATGCCACACCGGCTCACCCCCCTGGACCCGGCCCGGCCCGCCACCGACCTCCTCGAAGACCTCCTCGCCGGGATCCACGGCTGCTGGCTGCTCTACCGCGAATACACCGAGTCCCCAGACGCCGACCCCGACGCCGCCTGTACGGACGAAGCCGACGATGACCACCCCACCGGCGCACCCGGCGCACCCGGCGCACCCGGCGCACCCGGCGCACCCGACGAGGAACGCATCACCACGACGTTTCTCGACCAGGTGCGGGCGGCAGCAGCCGCACGACGCTCCGAACTGCTGTAACACGAGCCGGGTGGCAGCTGGGCCGACCGACCGTGCCCGTGCCCGTGCCCGAATCAGTTCTCCTCCGGGCGAGCTCGAGACCTCACCGGCACCAATGACAGCCCATCGAAGACCAGCACCCGCCTGAATGTTTACGCCCGTCGGTTGCCAGTCGAAGCCTCACCACGGGGCTACGACCCACCCTGGGCTCGGCGCCGGTAGGCCCATGGATGAGGCGTTGTGGCGTAACCCGGCGTCGGCGTCGGCATCGGCGTTCGTGACGTTCGCGGTCACAGCGCCGATCCTCAACGCCGACACAAACGCCAGCACATCAGGTAGCTACCGGACCAAATGGGCATCATCGCCGGATTGGAATGCCACACTGATCGTGTGGTGCGTCCGAGCCTTCGCGGCCCCGAACGGGCGGTGTGGCGGGCGTTCCCGCGTGGCGACGTCGTCGATTTACGGGGGCGAGCGGACCGAACGGTTCGCGCGAGCGTGCTGCGTACGCTCCTGTTGGGCGCCCAACAGGCCGAGCCTGGTCATTTCGCCACGCTGGATCTGATCGGCGCACGCATTGTTGAAATTCTCGACCTGAGCAACACCGACGTGCCGCATCCGGTGCGCCTGCGGGACTGCCAGTTCGATGAACGGCCGGATCTGCACAGTGCCCGGACCCAACAGATTGATCTTGCCGGCTCGGCGTTCCCGGGCCTGCGCTGCTCCGGTGCGATAATCGATGGAACCCTGCGGCTGACCGGCTGCCGCTCGACAGCGGAGATCCGGCTGGTCAGCGCCCGGATCGCGGGAACTTTACTCCTGAACGCCGCCAGGTTTGAGGGCACGGAAAGTGCCCTGAACGCAACACGGCTCACGGTCGGCAACGACATCCTCGGGCAGAAGGGCTTGATCTGCCGCGGCGAAGTGTGCTTGAGCCACGCCGAGATCGGCGGCTCCGTGCGGTTCGACGGCGCACATCTGAGCAGTCCAGGCGGGTCCGCATTGTCCGCGCCGGACATCGTGGTAAGCGCCGTCGTGAACTGCGGCGAGGGCTTCCGCGCCGAGGGCATGGTCGAGCTGTCCTACGCGAGCATCGGCAGCCATCTCTCCTTCGAGCAGGCGACGCTGTCCAATCCGACCGGTACGGCGCTGGCGTGCCAGCACCTCGACGCACGCGAGCTGGTGCTGCTCACCGCTACCCCGATCGACGGCGAGGTAGACCTGCGCCACGCCCGGCTCGGCCTGCTCCGCGATGACCCGGCGACGTGGCCGGACACGCTTCGCCTCGACGGGCTGACCTACGACGCGCTGACCGACATCCACGGTGTGGATCGGTTGCGCTGGCTTCGACGCGACCCGCCCGGATACCTGCCCCAGACCTACGAGCAGCTCGCGGCGGCGTACCGGCGGCAGGGGCGCGAGGGGGATGCGCGGGCGGTCCTGCTCGCCAGACACCGCCGCCGCCGGGAGTCGCTTCCGCCGGCACTCCGAGCCTGGGGATACCTGCAGGACCTCACCGTCGGGTACGGGTACCTCCCGACCCGCGCCGCCGCCTGGCTGATCGCGCTCCTCGTGGCCGGCGGCGTCACCTTCGGCCTGCACCATCCACAGGTCGTCGCGGGAAGCAACCCGCCCGGCTTCAATTCCGTGATCTACACCCTCGACCTGTTGATCCCCGTCATCGACTTCGGGCAGCAAAACGCGTTCGACCCACACGGCGCGCTGGCATGGTTGGCCTACGGTCTCATCGCCGCAGGCTGGATTCTCGCGACCACCATCGCCGCCGGCATCAGCCGCACCCTGGGCCCCAATTAGCCGCGCTCACAGCCCGTCCTTCTCGCCCGGCCATGGCTGTCTTCGTCGCCGGCCCGGTCGTAGGCGGATGATGGGGTGGTGATGTCCAGATTGCGCGGCGGTGCCGACGATGTCCGCTCCCGGGTGGGCGGGCAGGTCCTGGGGCTGGTGGCCGGCCCGCGGGGCCCGGAACGACATGAACGGATCTTTGTAGCCGGCGGTGAACGCTGGTTCGCCGACGACCGCCCGATCCGACGTGTCCACGCGGATGTGTCGATGTTCGTCGGAGGCATGCGTGCGCTGCTGCTGCAGTCGCTGCATCCGTTGGCGATGGCCGGGGTGGCCGGGCATTCGGACTACCGCCACGATCCGTGGGGGCGCCTGCAGCGGACCAGTCTCTTCCTGGCGGCGACAACGTTCGGGCCGACCGAGGAAGCCGAGCGGGCCGTTGCCCGCGTCCGGGGTATCCACCGGCGGGTGCACGGCACCGCGCCGGACGGACGGGCCTATGCGGCCTCGGATCCGCACCTGCTGGGCTGGGTCCACGTCGCGGAGGTCGACAGCTTCCTGACCGCCTATCAGCGTTACGGCAACGGCGCGGCGCTCACCCCGGCGCAGCGGGACGCCTACGTCGCCGACGCTGCGCAGGTGGCCACGAAACTCGGCGTCATCGATCCGCCGCGCACCGAGGCCGAGCTGGTGAAACGACTCGCCGAATATCGGCCCGAGCTCACCGGAACCCCGCAGGCCCGCCAGGCCGCACGGTATCTCCTGCTGCGTGCGCCGCTGCCCGTCGCGGCGCGGCTACCTTATGGCGCACTTGCGTCGGCTGCCGTCGGACTGATGCCGGTATGGACCCGCTGGCCGCTACGGCTCCCATACCTTCCCGCGACCGAGGCCACCGTCGGGCGTCTGGCCGGATGGGGTGTCCTCGCCGGTATTCGATGGGCGACACGTGCGCCCGCCCCTGCCAGCCAGCGCGCCACGGACGGCTGATGGCTGTGGCTATGGCAAAGGCAAAGGCAAAGGCAATGCGGGACGCGGACGGCGTCGACGTCGACCCGGGTGCGGCGGTTGTCGTACGCGGTCTGACGAAGTCCTACCGCGGTGTGCCGGCCGTTCGGGGCATCGACCTGGAGATCCGGCGTGGCGAGATCTTCGCGCTGTTAGGCCCGAACGGTGCGGGCAAGACCACGACGGTTGAAATCCTGGAGGGATACCGTGCGCGCGACGGTGGTGCGGTGTCCGTGCTTGGTCACGACCCGGGCCGGGCTCGGTCGCGGCTCAAGGCCCGGATCGGGATCGTCCTGCAGTCCACGGGCGTCGACCGCTATCTGACGGTGGCCGAGACGATCACGATGTACGCCAGCTACTATCCGCATCCGCGACCGGTGAACGAGGTGATCGAGCTGGTCGGCCTCGAGGCGAAGCGCGATGCCAGGGTGGCGAAGCTGTCCGGGGGCCAGCAGCGACGGCTCGACGTCGCGATCGCCCTCGCCGGGGACCCCGAACTGCTGTTCCTCGACGAGCCGACGACCGGCTTCGACCCGTCCGCCCGACATGAGGCCTGGGATGTGGTGAAGAACCTCGCCGCGCTCGGCAAGACCGTCGTGCTCACCACCCACTACATGGACGAGGCGCAGTATCTGGCCGACCGGGTCGCGGTCATCGCCGCGGGCCGCATCGTCGCGCAGGGCACACCGGCCACCCTCGCCGGTCGCGACACGGCCAGGGCGCGGATCCGGTGCCGCCTGCCCGAGGATGCCCTACCGCCTGAGGAGTTCGCCGGCGTGGCGATAGCGGACGGATACATCGAGTTCACCCCCGACGACATCACCCGGGCGCTGCACCGCCTCACCGGCTGGGCAATCGAACAGAGCGTCAGCCTGGACGGACTGCAGATTGTGCGGCCGTCCCTGGAGGACGTCTACCTGGAGCTGACCGGGCCGCCGTCCGCGGTCGGGGCGGACCGGCTCGGCAGCGCCGCCATCCCGGAAAGGACCTCGCGGTGAACGCCACGGTGAAGGCCGCGGCGCTGACGCTCTCGCAGGTCCGCTACGTGAACAAGGCGTTCTGGCGTAACCCGGCGTCGGCGTTCTTCACATTCGCGTTCCCCCTCATGTTCCTGGTGATCTTCACCGCGCTGCTCGGTGACGGAACCGTGCGCCTCGGCGGCCGACTCATAGCCCAGTCCACCTACTACGTGGCCGCGATGGCGGCGTTCGCGGTGATCACGGCCTGTTACAACAACATCGCGATGGCGGTGACCTTCCAGCGCGACGCCGGTATTCTGAAAAGGACCGACGGTACGCCGCTGCCGAGCGCGGTGTTCCTCGGTGCACGGATGCTGCACGCCCTGCTCGTCGCGGTCCTGCTGGTCGCGATCACGGTTGGGTTCGGTCGGGTGTTCTACAGCGCCGACATCCCCACGGGCGTGACGCTGCTACGGCTCCTGGTGATGCTGGTGGTCGGAGCGGCCAGTTTCTGCGCGCTCGCGTTCGCGGTCACCGCAGCGATCCCCAACGCCGACGCATCGGCCGCGATCGTCAACGCGACCATCCTGCCCCTGTTGTTCCTGTCTGGAATCTTCGTCCCGCTCGGCGACAACGCACCGGCCTGGATCGTGTGGATCGGCCGGATCTTTCCGGTCAAACACTTCGCGGCGGGGATGCAGGCCGGTTTTCTGGGGACCACGTTCCACTGGAGCGACGTCGTCATCGTCGCAGCCTGGGGAGTAGCCGGCCTACTCGCCGCGATCCGCTTCTTCAGCTGGGAACCACGAAACGGCTGAACAGACACGGCCATCGCCGATGGGGAAGCCTCCAGCAAGGCGCGCAGAACGGTCAGGCGCGCAGCACGGTGATCGGGCGACCGGACGGGCTGCTCGCCTGCTCAAACCTGGTGCGGTCGGCGATAGGCGCGGCGTCGGGTCGGCGGTCGAAGACCACCAGGACACCGCGGTCGAGGCCGAGCCGGTCGAGGTAGCCGTCGAGTTGAGTCAGCCCCTTGGCCAGCGGATCGGGTTCGCCGGCCCGCCACACCTTCAACTCGATGCCCTCCCGCTGCACGGCTCGTTTTCCGTCCGGGTTCTGGTAAGGCCAGCGGACGAACAGGTCGATGCGCCCGCGGCCGACGCCATACTCCCGTTCCACA
>NZ_CAUVXP010000069.1:0-7085 GCF_963555955.1 Protofrankia sp. Cas3 | reverse complement strand
GAGTACCCGGGCGATCACCTCGTGGTAGATCGGGTTGGCGATCCGCAGCGGGCGGGTCGCCGCGACCAGCCCGAGGTCACGCGCATACAACAGGTCGTCGTTGTAGGGGTCCAACTCCGGCAGGGCGCCAGCCAGCACCGGCTCCACAACCCGACGCACCCGCGGCTCCACGAGCTTGGACGCCAACGAATCCAGATGCGTGGCGCGAGCCAGAATCAACCGCTCCTTCGCCTGCTCCACATGGTCCACAGTGATCGGCTCGGTGGCCGGGACCGCGAGTTCCTCGACGATCTCGTTGGCCAACGCGTTGACCAACCACGGCTGCCCCGCGGTCAACTCCACCGCCCGATCCACCGCCACCGAGGTGAAAACCTGCCCGGTCTCCGCCGTGTGCTGGCCGTACAACTCAGCCACCTCGGCCGCGGTGAAATCCCCCAACCGCAGCGACTTGAGCTTGATGTTGAACGGGCTGGCGGTGCCGAGCCTGGACGGGTCACCCCCGGCAGCGGTCTTATAATCACGCACATCCCGCAACCCGCACAACGCCACCGAGGCGGGAAACCCCTCCGGACGCTCGTTGAACCCGGCCCGCAACTGGCGCAGCACGCTGATCAGACTCGCACCACGCAGCGCGTCAATCTCGTCGAAAAACAGCACCAACGGCCGCGGGCAGACCCGCGCCCACCCCGCGAGCGCTGCCTTCAGCAGGTTCGCCTCGGCCACCTCCGGCCACGGCGGCGGTCCGAGCTCCGGCGGCAGCCCGATCTCGGCACCGCTTCGGATCTCCTCGAGGACGCCGCGCTGCGCAGCGCCGTAGTCGTCGCCGGCAGCCTCGCCAACCTCGCACGAGAAATGCAACGCCGCGTACACGCCGCCAGCGGTCAACTCCTCCGCCAGCGCCCGCAGCGTGGTCGTCTTCCCCGTCTGCCGCGGGGCGTGCACCACGAAATAGCCCAGCTGGGCGACCAGATCGGGCGCCTCCGGCAGCCGTCCCAACGCCGGAATCATGTAATGGTACGGAGGCAGACACGGCCCCGCCGTGTTGAACCTGCGTCCCATGAGCTAGAGCCCTCCGCGACATCGGACGACGACCGTCCCCGCCACTCTACGGTGCACCACGTGCCCCACCGGGCGCTCTGTGTGCCCCGCCGGGTGCCCCGCCAGGCGCTCCGGTCTGCATCCAACAGCGACTCGCGCCGGTGCTCCTCGGCGCGGGACACCCAGGGCTTGACAGGGGCGTATCCCGGACTAGATTGATGAACGTTCGTTCAACTATGGAGGGTGGATGGGCCGGCGACAGACCTTCGACTCCGATGATGTCCTCACGGCGGTGATGCACCTGTTCCGTCGGCAGGGTTATCAGGGGACGTCGTTGAAGGACGTGGAGGAGACCACCGGGCTGCATCCGGGCAGCCTTTACCGAGCGTTCGGGAACAAGGATGCGATCTTCCGAGCGGCCCTGGACGCCTACGTCGACCGGGTCGTGGTCCGACGCGTCGCGGACCACCTGGAACGGCCGGATGACCCGCTGGGGGGCATCAGAACGTACTTCACCTCCACCTTCAATACCGGGCGCACCCCGGACCCCGGATGCCTGGTCACGAACACCGCGGTCGAGTCCTACGCCCTGGACGAGCTGACGAGCCGCGGTGTCCGGCGCGGGCTGGACGCCATCGAGCGGGGTTTCACCGGTGCTGTGGCACGCGCACAGGCCGCAGGGCAGGTACCCGCCGCCGCCCAGGCCGACCGGTGGGGTGCCCGACTCCTGGTCGACTACCAGGGCATCCTGGTGCTCGTCCGAGCCGGGACGCCAGCCTCCCGACTCCAGGAGATCACCGACGACATTCTCGTCTCCCTGCGATGTGACCCCACCAGCTCATGGAAGGACACGGCCCTGTGAACATCGGCCGCCAGCCCGCCGCAATGGCCGATGCCGACCTGCCCGACCTGCCCAACCTGCCGGACCCGTACGGCCCATGTCTGGAGACAAGATGACGATCCCTCGCGTGGTCATGGTGCTCACGTCACACGACCGGTTCGGCGACACCGGGCGGCCCACCGGTTTCTGGTTCGAGGAACTCGCAGCCCCCTACTACGTGCTACGTGACGGCGGGGTTGATGTGGCCCTGGCATCGCCGGCCGGCGGGAAGCCTCCGGCCGACCCGGCCAGCCTGACTCCCGATACGCGGACCCCCGATGTCGACCGGTTCCTCGCCGACGCCGAGGCTGCCGGTCGTCTGGCCACCACGGAGCGACTGGACTCGCTGCACGTCGACGACGCCGACGCCGTCTTCCTCGTCGGCGGCCACGGCACCATGTGGGACTTCCCGGCCCAGCCGCAGTTGGCGACCCTTGTCGCCGCCGTCGCGGCCCGCGGCGGCGCCGTCGGATCGGTCTGCCACGGCGCGGCTGGGCTGCTCGACGTCGTGATCGACGGCCGTCCGCTCATTGAGGGACGGGCGCTCGCGGCGTTCAGCGACGCGGAGGAACAGCTTGTCGGGGCAACCGATCTCGTACCGTTCTCCCTGCAACGCCACCTTCACGCCCGCGGCGCCCGGTACACCGAAGGTGCGCCCTTCCAGCCACACGCCGTGCGGGACGGCCAGCTCGTCACCGGACAGAACCCCGCCTCCTCGAGGCGCACAGCCGTGCTTCTGGTCGAGGCGCTCCGGTCTCCGGCCGCGACGGACACGCGGCCATGAGCGGTGACCGAAGCCTCGCCGACCACATCCTCGACCAGCTTCAACCGATCGAAGGCGTCACGCTGCGCCGTTTCTTCGGCGGCTGGGCACTGTGCCACCACGACCGGCAGTTCGCGATGGTCATGGACACCCTCTATCTCCGCGTCGACGCCGCCGCCGGAGCCGCGGCCGAGGCGGCAGGTGCCCACCCCTTCACCTACCGGGCAGCGGGACGAACCGTCACCGTCCGTCGCTACTACAGCGTCCCCGACGACGTTCTCGACAACCGCGAATCCCTGTGCACCCTCGTCCTGAACGCGATCGAGCCGACCCGAACCCGAACAGGAACAGGAACAGGAACAGGAACAGGAACCCAACCACAGTTCTTACGATCACAATAGCCACGGCAAGAAGGAGGTCTGGATGTACGACGCACACCCCACAGATGACATACCCGACCCGCCCTATGTCGCGCCCGTGGTCAAGGAACTGGCAAAAATCATGGGACGCTACACTCAGAAACTCAACCAGATCTTGTGGCATGCGCCTTATACAGCCGCGCAGATTGCCGAGGCGATAGCATCCATCCAAGCGACCCACAACGAGATCGCCGGGTACGAGGAACGACTTTCCCGCACGATACCGGGTAGCACCCGCCAGCCAAAAGTGGCGGCATGGTTCGGCTACCATCGACAGACTCTCGAACAGGCATACAACATCTACCAGGGTATTGCCCGCTCGCTCAACCAACCCTCCGGCGCACCGCCAGCCGCCCCGCCGGTCGCCGCGGACGCAGACCCGGCCGAACGGATGCGGCGGCTTCTCGGCGGCTGCTGCATCCATTGTGAGGAGCATCTGGGCGCAGCCCTGTACACAGTCGCGATATGCCCCCGGTGCGGCCGCTACCCGACACGATAGAATTCACCAGGTATTCTTCCCTGGCATCGCACGTACGGCCGGTGATTTCTCAACGGCCGATTTCTCAGCGGCCGAGGCGGGCGCGAACCTCGGGGCGCCGCAGCGGCGGCACAGTGGTCGGGGGCTGGCGGCGGGCCGGTAGCGCCCCGAGCAGCCGGTGAACCGTAGCGGTCACCTCGGTGACGGCCGCCTCGAACGCATCATCGGCCGCCGGCGGCTGGCGCAGCCCGCTGACCTTCCGGATGAACTGGCGGGCGGCCGCCTCGATCTCCTCGTCGGTCGCCGGTGGGTCCAGGCCCCGCAGCTCGGTGATGTTTCGGCACATGCCTACAACGGTAATCCCACCCGCCATGGGAAGCCTCCAGCAAGGCGCGCAGAACGGTCAGGCGCGCAGAACGGTGACCGGACGACCGGACGGGCTGTTCACCTGCTCAAACCTCGTGCGGTCGGCAATGGGCGCGGCGTCGGGTCGGCGGTCGAAGACCACCAGGACACCGCGGTCGAGGCCGAGCCGGTCGAGGTAGCCATCCAACTGGGTCAGCCCCTTGGCCAGCGGATCGGGTTCGCCGGCCCGCCACACCTTCAACTCGATCGCCTCCCGTTGCACGACCCGTTTCCCGTCCGGATTCTGGAAGGGCCAGCGCACCAGCAGGTCAATCCGACCCCGGCCGATGCCATACTCCCGCTCGACATACCCACCACCATTGACCACCCGCTGCAGATAACCCATCAACACCAGCTGCGGGGCCACCTCATGGTAGACAACCCCGGCAGTGAGCACCTCGCCGTGCTCACGCCAGAACTCGGCGAACTCGGCCAACAGCATGCCGAAATCGAACCGGCCGTCGCTCAGCACGAAACTGCGCGGGTCAGCGACGACATTGACCTCCACGTTGGCCGTGAGCACCCGGGCAATCACCTCACGGTAGATCGGGTTGGCGATCCGCAACGGCAATCCCGCAGCGACCAGACCGAGGTCGCACGCATACTGCAGGTCGTCATCGTAAGGGTCGAGCTGAGTCAACGTCCCGGCCAGCACCGGCTCCACAACCCGACGCACCCGCGGCTCCACGAGCTTGGACGCCAACGAATCCAGATGCGTGGCGCGAGCCAGAATCAACCGCTCCTTCGCCTGCTCCACATGGTCCACAGTGATCGGCTCCGATGCGGGAATCTTGATCTTTTCGACGATCTCCCGGGCCAGTGCGTTGACCAGCCACGGCTGCCCCGCGGTCAGCTCCACCGCCCGCGCCACCGCCGCCGGGGTGAACACCTGCCCGGTCTCGGCCGTGTGCTGGCCGTACAACTCAGCCACCTCGCTCGGGGTGAAATCCCCCAGCCGCAGCGACTCCAACTTAATATTGAACGGGCTCGCGGTCCCAAGCCGACTCGGATCGCCACCACTGGCGGCTTTGTAATCGCGGACGTCGCGCAGCCCACACAACGCCACCGAAGCGGGAAACGCATGCGGACGATGACTATAGCCGTCCCGAAGCTGGCGCAGCACGCTGATCAGACTCGCACCGCGCAACGCATCGATCTCATCGAAGAACAACACCAACGGCCGCGGACAGACCCGCGCCCACGTGGTAAGCGCCGACGCGAACAGACTCGCGTCGGGCACGTCCGGCCAAGGCGGCGGACGCAGGTCCAGTGGCAACGCAATGTCGGCGTGGTCTCGGATCCTCTGGAGGATGCCGCGCTGCGCGGCGCCGAGATCATCACCGAGGGCCTCGCCGACCTCACAGGAAAAGTGCAGCGCCGCATACTCGCCGCCAGCGGTCAGCTCCTCCGCCAGCGCCCGCAGCGTGGTCGTCTTCCCCGTCTGCCGCGGCGCATGCACCACGAAATAGCCCAGCTGGGCAACCAGATCGGGCGCCTCCGGCAGCCGCCCCAACGGAGGAATCATGTAATGGTACGGAGGCAGACACGGCCCCGCCGTGTTGAACCTGCGTCCCATGGACTAGAACCCCCCGCGACATTCGGACGACAACCGTCCCCGCCATTCTACGGTGCACCACGTGCCCCACCGTGTGCCCTGTGTGCCCCGCTGTGTGCCCCGGACGTAGAACCGGCCGAACGGATACGGCGACTCGCGCCGGTGTTCCTCGTCGCGTAGATGCCGACTCCACCGTGACGTTCCTCGACACCGTCACCTGGTACCGCAACCACCAGGACCGTGCACACGTGATGTTCAGGGAGGAGGATCGACCCATGGCCAGTCCGGAGAGTCCCGTAGGCACGTCCGATCCGCTGAAACCACGGCGGCCCATCGACTTCGACACCTTCTACCAGGGCACGCCCCCGTGGGACATCGGCCGGCCTCAACCGGCGTTCCTGGACCTGGCCGACGCCGGCGTGCTCCGCGGACGAGTCCTCGATGTCGGCTGCGGAACCGGGGAACACGCCCTGATGGCCGCTCGCCTCGGGCTGGATGCCACTGGCATGGACACCGCAGCGGCGGCCATCGCCCGCGCCCGACGCAAGGCTGCCGACCGGAGTCTGACCGTCAGGTTTCTGGTCGGCGACGCCCTTGAGCTGGAGCAGCTGGGTGAACAGTTCGACACGGTGCTCGACTGTGGACTGTTCCACGTGTTCACCGACGACGATCGCCTCCGGTTCACCGCGAGTCTGCGGTCGACGATCCCACCCGGCGGCCGCTATTTCATGCTCGGCTTCAGCGACCGCCAACCGGGCGATACGGGTCCGCGTAGGCTGACCCGCGACGAGATCACCGCAAGCTTCGACGACGGCTGGCAGATCGACTCGATCGAATCGGCCGAAATCGAGATCAACCTCGGACCCACCAGCATCCCGGCCTGGCTGACCGCCATCACCCGAACCTGACCGCTGACGAAACGTCAGCAGGAGACGGTCCAGGACGTGTTTGGGACGTGTCGTTCGGTCAGAGAGCCGGCCGTCCGCGCCCGACTAACAAAATACAAAAAACCCAGATAGCGGCGTTCTATCCGGGCCGACGACAACAAAGCCAGGCGGAATGCGGGGGCACGCGAGCCGGACAGATGCTTCTCAAACACGCCCTTCAGGCATTCCTGTTTTCTCCGCGCCTCCGGTGCCGAAATCTCAGGACAGGGCCCGGCACTCGCCTGTACTGGTCGGAGATCCGGCGATGCCGATCGGATGAAGGAGTCTCGCCGAAGGTGGGAACCCGCCGGTCAGGCGCGCAGCACGGTGACCGGACGACCGGACGGACTGCTCGCCTGCTCAAACCTCGTGCGGTCGGCGATAGGCGCGACCTCGGGCCGGCGGTCGAACACCACCAGCACACCGCGGTCGAGGCCGAGCCGGTCAAGGTAGCCATCCAACTGGGTCAGCCCCCGGGCCAGCGGATCGGGTTCGCCGGCCCGCCACACCTTCAACTCGATCGCCTCCCGCTGCACGGCCCGTTTCCCGTCCGGGTTCTGGTAAGGCCAGCGGACGAACAAGTCGATGCGCCCGCGGCCGACGCCATATTCCCGCTCCACC
>NZ_CAUVXP010000068.1:0-28409 GCF_963555955.1 Protofrankia sp. Cas3 | reverse complement strand
ACATGCCGGTGTACAGGCGGTGTATGTCGACGAGTTCGACCTCGGATCGCCGGTCCGCGGCAGCCTGCAGCTCCGGGTCGAATCCGGCGCGCCCGAACAGCAGCAGTTTCGCGCCGGCCGCCTCCACTCCGCGGGCGACCAGTAGTGCCCGGACGCGGTCCAAGCGCGCCAGATCGGCGCCGCTGCGGGGCCGATCGGAGTCCTTGACCTCACCGATCGCGCGCACCACCGGCGCTCCGCCGCCGCGACGCCCGCCGGCCGCGAGGGCCACTACGTCCAGCTCGTGCTGGGCTCGACCCGCACGGTCGTTGACAACCGTCCGCCCGACCTCGCCCACCGGACCCCCCAGGGTCTCCTCGCAGGCATAGCGAAGCGTCCACTCCCTGGCAATCTCCTCGAACGCCGGCCCGAAAACCTGTGCCCGGACGGTTTCCCGAGCCGCGCGCCATGCCTGCATCGCCCGACGCTCCTCGAAGGCGACCAACCGCGGGTTCACCACCAGCTCGTGAAAACGAACGATGGGGTCGGCGATGGTCAACGTCGGTCTGCGCTGCAGCAGCACGTCGTCGTCCTTGCAGACGAACCCGGCGGTGATCAGAACGTCGAGCGCATGGCCGAGACTGCGTTGCGCCCGTCCGAGCACAGCAGCAATCTTGGACGGTGTGGTAGCGCCGCCGGCAATCGCGGCGAGCACCGAGTAGTACAGCGCCCGCTCGGTGATACGCGGATCCTCCCGCAGCAGGTAGGCCGTTTCCCCGAACAATGCATGACTGGGATTGAGGACCGTGCTCACCAGCAGGTCGTCAAGCTCGGCCATGGTCTGTGGGGAGGCGTCGGCAAGCAGGTCGCGATAACCGGGAATACCGCCGACAATCGCATACAGCGCAAAGGCGACGGTCGGGTCGGCAATACCGTACAGACCGGCGCTGGTGCGGAAGTCGAACGGACGCAGCATCAGGTCGAGTTCGGCTCGCCCGCGCAGCGGCCTGCTCCCTGACAGCAGCTCCGACATGATCGAAAGCGCCGATCCACAGACGATCACCCGGTACGAGGGCCACCCGGAGGCGGAACGGCTCTCATCCACAAGACTCTGCAGCACCGACGGCAGCTCCCGTCCAGCGGGATGGGCCAGCAGGTACGGCAGCTCGTCAATGACCAGCAGAGGCGCACCCGCACGACCGGGCGCCGGGTCGCCCAGGGGGGCGAGACCGACACCGGCGGGCGGTAGCGCGGCGCGCATCGCCTCGTTCCAGTCCCGAAAGCGCACATGACCTGCATGGAGTCGCTGCGCGACCAGTCCGTCGGCAAAACGCTGCAGGGCCGGGCCAGGCTCTTCCTCCAGGGCCATGTGGTAGATCCCGCCGAACTCCCGGACAAGTCGGCGGAGCAGGTAACTCTTGCCGACCCGGCGTCGTCCTGACAGGACACCGACCCGGACGCCGGGGCTCGTTGACGTGACGAATCGCTCCAGGTCATCCCATTCGTACTGGCGATCGAACAGGTCCGATGGCTTTGCCATGCATCTAGACTAACCCGAGTTAGACTAAGCGTGGTTAGGCTGACCGACACCAGGCGTTCTCCACCGGATCCGGGCCGGGACGAGGTAGGCCGGGACGGCCGCGCCGGCGTCCGGTTGACAGAGAAAGTGAGTGGCCACTACCTTTCTGGCATGGCCACACATGCGACGGGTAGCACCAGGACGCGGATGACCGCGGACGAACGTCGCACAAGCGTGCTGGCCGTAGCCGTCGAGGAGTTCGCCCGTGGCGGTTTGGCCGGCACATCCACCGAGGTGATCGCCAAACGCGCCGGCATCTCCCAGCCGTACCTGTTCCGCCTGTACCCCACCAAGAAGGATCTTTTCCTCACCGCCGTGCGGGACACCTTCGCCCGCACCGTGCGACACTTCGAACAGGCGGCGGGCGAGCTCGGCGGGCAGCCGGCGCTCAAGGCGATCGGCCTGTCCTACCAGGAACTCCTGCGCGACCGGACCTACCTGCTCATGCAGCTGCAGGCGTACGCCAGCTGCACCGACCCTGACATTCGGGCGGCGACCCGCACCGGCTTCCGCAATCTGTGGCGCGCTGTGGAGCGGCTCTCGGGGGTGCCGTCCGAGGCGCTGCGTGGATTCTTCGCCCACGGGATGCTCATGAACGTCGCGGCCGCGATGGACCTGCCCTCCCTCAGCGAGGAGTGGGCACGGCTGGTCTGCCTGGCCGCTCCGTCGGCCGAGGACTGATTTTTTCTGCCCAGCAAAGAGAGTGACTACTCACTTCATCAAAAGTAAGTGAGTACTAACTAGAGAGGATGTTGATCGTGATCACCCAACGGACACGGATCATCTGGACCTTCGTCGTGACCTCGCTGGCCGCGTTCATGGTTTCTCTGGACAACCTGGTGGTGACCTTCGCGCTCCCCCAGATCCGGGCGGACCTCGGCGCCGGGCTCGAGGGCCTGGAGTGGACGGTGAACGCCTACACGCTGCCGTTCGCCGTCATGCTGCTCATCGGCGCAGCCCTCGGCGACCGGCTGGGCCGTCGCCGCATCTTCGTCACCGGCCTTACGATCTTCACTCTGGGTAGTGCAGCCGCCGCCCTCGCCCCATCCATCGGGATCCTCATCGCCGCGCGGGCCGTCCAGGGAGTCGGCGCGGCGTTCATCCTGCCGCTGACCCTCACCATCCTGTCCGCGGCCGTACCGGCGCAACGGCGCGGTGCGGCCCTCGGCGTGTGGGGCGCGGTCTCCGGCCTCGCCGTCGCGGTCGGCCCACTCGTCGGTGGCGCGATCACCCAGGGCGCCGCCTGGCAGTGGATCTTCTGGGTGAACGTGCCGGTCGGGATCATCGCCATCCCGATGGCGCTGCGCCGCCTCGCCGAGAGCCACGGGGCGTCCACCCGTCTGGACCTGCCCGGCGTCGCGCTCGCCTCCACTGGGCTGTTCGGCCTCACCCTCGGCCTGGTCCGCGGCGAAGGCCACGGCTGGACCAGCGCCCCAGTTCTTGCGAGCCTGCTCCTGGGGGCGGCCGGTGTCACCGCGTTCGTTGCCTGGGAACTGCGCGTCGCCGCCCGCGGCGGCCAGCCGATGCTGCCGATGAGCCTGTTCCGCGGCCGCGGCTTCGCCGCGGTGAACATTACCGCCCTGCTGTTCTCCGTCGGCATGTTCGGCTCGATCTTCCTGCTCGCTCAGGCCCTGCAGAGCGTCTTCGGGTACTCGCCCCTGGAAGCCGGACTGCGCACCCTGCCATGGACGGCCATGCCACTGCTCGTCGCGCCGCTGGCCGGCCCGCTCTCCGACCGCATCGGTGGACGTCCGCTCCTGGTCACCGGCCTGTTCCTCCAGGCCGGCGGCCTGGCCTGGATCGCGGCGAACATGACCACCACCATGACCTACGACACGCTCGTCCCGGCGTTCATCCTCTCCGGTGTCGGCATGGCGCTGTTCTTCGTCCCGATCGCGTCCGTCGCGCTGGGCTCCGTCCGGCCCGACCAGGAAGGTCTCGCCTCCGGCACCAACAACGCCGTCCGCGAATTCGGTGGGGTCCTCGGCGTCGCCGTCCTCGCCTCCGTCTTCGCGAGCCGGGGCGGATATGACAACCCGCAGACGTTCGTCGACGGCACCGTCCCCGCACTGTGGGCCGGCGTGGCCGCCCTCACCGCCGGCGCCCTCGCCGGCCTGGCCATCCCCGGCCGCCGCGCCATCCCGGCAACCGCCGAGACGGCAAACCGCGAGACGGCAAACCGCGAGACCGCGACCGCCGGCACGACAACCCCGGCGACGACCCGACCCACCAGCGTCCCGACCCCCGCCTGACCCACCCCCATCTCGCGCGTTCCCCGTGTCCCCGTGGCAGCACCAAACCGCCGGCCTGCAGGCACCAGCCGACGGTCACGAAGATCCGGTGCATCCGATCATGTGATCAAACCTGCGACAGGCCCGAACCGACGAAAATCCCACACACCGTACGCCATCATTATTTCGGATAATCAAGCCGGAATAGCGGGTTGGACGGCACGCTCCGCTGTCTCGGTAGAAGCGCCGAGGTGCGCCGCTAGAATCAGCGTTGTCGGCCCGCTGGCTTCGTCGACAACGATCGCAACGGCGACACAGAAACCCATGCGATCAAATATGTCTGTCCACTCGTCGCTACCGCAATCGTAACGAACGACTGGACCTTGCATGCCTTCAAGAAAATCCAGTCGACACGTCGGCTTGCGCGTCTTTGCCAGTCCACCTGATCGGATCGAGAAGGCAAGGAGTCCACCGGGAACAAGTCGACGGAGTAGCAGACGTCAATAGGTTCGCAGGTGGCGAGGTAAGGGGCGGCGTCGGTGCAATGGAAGACTGGGGAGGGCCAGCGGGCACGAGCGCGGCGGATCTGGGAGGGTGCCGGGTCGATCCCGACGCCCAAGGCGCCACGATGATCAACGAGGTAGGCGAGGTTGTCGCCGGTACCGCACCCGAGTTCGACGACGTGTTTACCGCGGACATCGCCCAGCAGCTCGGGACCGGGATCATCAATGCTGGTACGGGTCCAGCGGAACTGGTGGACGGCAGGCCGCCGGTCGAGGTCGCCGGCCACGATGCGCGCGCGGGCGTGCTGTTCCCACACCGCCGTGTTCACCGCGACGGGATCGAGATGTTCAGACACGTAACGGCTTCTCCCAGGTGGCGACGGACGACCTGTTCGACAAAGGTGTCCTGCGTCGGGTCGTTGATCCATGTGATGGCCTGTTCGAGGTACCAGGCAACAGCCCACAGCCGGTGCCAGCCCAGCGCCCACATCTCCGGTTGTAGTCCCGCGCGTGGCCGGGACGCCTCCCCGTGCCCTCCTGTCCGGATGTACGCCCAGATCAAGCGTCGCAACGCTGCCGGGTCCACAAGTCCGGTGGTGCCCTGCCAGGACGCGAGGTCGAGTAGCCCCGGGCCGACGAACGCCCGCGCCCAATCCAGCAGCCGCCAGTTCGCCGCCCCGACATGCAGGCTGGTCGGGTGGAACTCGCTGTGACAGAGCCCGAACGGCGGTAGGTCCGTGCCTGCGGACAGCCGGTCCGCCTGCTCCTCGATCGCAGCCAGGACACCATCGAGGTCGACAGCCGTCATCCACCGGCCCCGCGACCACAGCTCGACCAGGCTCTTCAACGCCTGACGCGGCAGTTCGATCAGCCCTGCCCGGTCCAGGACCCGCAGAAAATCCGGGATCTCGGCATCGTGGACGGCGACTGCCGCCTTCGCTCCGTCGGCCGCAGTGGCGACCCGGACCGATTCCCCGAGATCCTCCAACAACATCCCGAGTACTCCCTCGTGAACAATACTGACGACGACACGGGGCACCGGAACACCCTGCACGGCCACGTAACGCAGGACGGCCGCTTCACCGGTGAACGGCTCCCTCGCATACTTGAAGATCACATTTCTGCCATCTGCCAGCCTTACCCGCTCGACCCCGGACAGTGCCCACACCCGCACCACCGATCGGGCGGCCGGGCCGCCAAGCCCCATCTGCGCGGTCAGTTCGTCGAGCAGGACCGCCGCGTCGTTCATTCGTCATCTGTCCTTTCAGGCGCAGCACTCGGGGTACAGACCGGCGACGGTGGAGAGGACCACCACCGTCGCCGGTCTGCACGAACACCAGGTCAGACCGACACCGACCGGGCCGTGACCAGATCGAGGATCGAGGAGATCCAGGTCTGCTTGAACGTCGACAGCTCGACCCGGAAGCGGTCGAGGTCGACCCCGAACGGGACGACCGCGCCTCCGGACATGTTCGCCGACGACTGGCAGCCGTGCACGAGCCTGCCCCCGAGGGCAGCATGGGCCTTCACGGCCTCCACCCGGCGATACTCGTTGAAGAATCCGCCGTGGTAGAGGTCGTCGACCCGCTCGGCGCCGTCCGCATCGAGGTCGTATACAACCCTAGCCGTGGTCGGAAAGAACCACGCCGGGCCGATGTCGGTGATCTCCCCGGTCATCGCCACCCGGTTGAGCGCGGCGAAGGTCGCCGACTCCCGCAGAATCCGGACGTCCTGCGCGCTGACCCCGGACAAGTCCGGATCGTCGAGCCGGTCACCCGAGAACAGGTGGCGGTAGACGCGGTCCGCTGTCCGCAACACCGCTGCCGGGTCCTGCGTGCGCTGCCCGAAAGCACGCACGAACTCCAATGTCTTCTGCTCGACCGTCGCTTCCTCGGTCTCCTCGGCTGACAGCAGCCGCTCGACCACGAGGTCCCAGTCGACCAGCATCCACACCGGCGCCTCGCTGCGCCGGAAGAAATAACGGTCCGGGTCGATCGTCACTCTCGGACCATCCACCGAGATTCCCGGGATGCGCTCCCAGTTCGAGGTGAAGGGTTCGGCCATCTCGACGGTGAACACCTCGGAGTCGGATTTTCTGGCGGGCATCACGTATCGTCCTTTCGGATCATCCTGAATGCGCCGCAGGAACGCAGCGCTTCATGGCCGACGTCAGGTCGGTGCCGAACGGGGACCGAGTCAGCCCGGCCGGCACCGACGTCTTGCCGGCACGGCCCCGACCGGCGGATGCGTGGCCCTCGGATGAAAGCCGCCGGAAAGCCGTGCCAACGGAGTAATCCTCAGCCAGTTCCGATCCCTGACGACAGTGCGCGACGCCATGGCGGCATCCTTGGAAATCCAGTGCGCCGAGCCATGGCGACACGCCCTGGATTTCCGATCCACCACCCCAGACCATCGTCGGCGGACTGCCGTACCACCGGGGTGCACGCCTCTCAGGACGTGATCTAAAAACAAAACATAAAGAACACAGCGGTCCGCCCCATCACGCGAACACCACGGGGCACCACACAAAAACCAAGATGCCGACCTCGACCAGACGCCGACCATACGGGCCGGTCCGTGGCGCAGCCTGCTCCCGGCCATGGACGGCCGTGCTCGCCGGGTGCGTCGTCCACGCGCGACCGCGAAGTCTCGAAGGAGTCCTCCGCGTTGACATATGAAGGCTACGATCGGCTACGAAGAGCGACATCCGGACGAGGTGAGTCAACGTGCGTCATGATCCGTCCACGTTCGTCATCCCGACAGCCTTCTGGGATCGACCCCAGGTCGTCGAGGCACTGACGAAACGGGATGTCTGCGCGGTGTTCCGGCTGGTGCACCAGTACGCCGGGGCGAGCCAGGCCGGCATAGGTATGCGCGTAGGCATGGCGCAGTCCGAGATCAGCAAGTACCTCAACGGCAAGCGGGTCGCTACGGAGTTCGATGTGTTCGAACGCGTCGCCGATGGCCTCGACCTGCCAGACCGTGCTCGCATGCGGTTCGGGCTCGCGCCGCGAACGGAAGCCGGCCGCCAGGCCGTACCGCTGCAACGATCGACTACCGAACCCGACGTATCACGCGAAGATCCGGACTCAGTCGAGGAGATCGGGCAACGGATCGACGCTCTCGGCACGTCCAACGTCAGTCCGGCCGTCCTCGCGCACTTCGACGTGCTGATCTCTGTAATCGCCGACGAGTACGAGATTGCTGGACCGGACGCTCTGGCACCGCGGGTGCTGAAGCAGCGCCGCCGCGTGCAGAGTCTACTTGACGGGCGCCAGCCGCCCCGGCAGCGTGATCGACTGTACGAGATCGCCGGCCGCCTGTCCGGGATGCTCGGATACATGGCGGTCAACACCGGCAGGTTCGGGCTCGCACGCGCCTACTGCCTGGAAGCACTTCAGATCGTCGATCTTCTCGGACAGCGCGACCTCGCCGCGTGGGTTCGCGGTACCCAGAGTCTGTGCGAGTACTACGCCGGCAATTACCAGGCCGCTTTGGAGTTCGCCTGCGAAGGTCGCCGGCTCGCCGCCGGATCGGGGCAGTCGATCCGGCTTGCAGTAAACGGAGAAGCCCGCGCGCTGGGCCGACTCGGCGACCGAGACGGTGTCGGCAAGGCAGTGGGCGAGGCGTTCAAGCTGGCCGAGCGCCACCCGGTACCCGGTGACATGTCGCCCTGCATCTCCTTCGAGCCCTATAGCGTGGCCCGCATCACCGCAAACGCCGCAACCGCGTACGTCTCGCTGGGCGAGCCGGGCCGAGTCCGGGAGTATGCCGACGTGGCGGCCCAGGTCGCCGACCAGTCCCCGTCGATGTGGAGCCGCTGTCTCGTCCGGCTGGACCTGGCGACAGCCTTACTGCTCTCCGAATCCCCCGACCCGGAGCAGGCCGCAACCTTGGGCATCGAGGCTCTGACTACCGCTGCAGGCAACCCGATCGAGTCCATCCGCCGTCGCAGCCGCGAACTCGTCACCCAGACGCAGCCCTGGCGGCAGATCGGCCTGGTGACTGAACTCGCCGAGGCATCCCGCGCGCTCGCTCTCCCACCGGGCGGAAGCCGGTGACCGTCGTACCCACGGCGGATCCTGTCGCTGAGGACTGGCACCGCTTCGCCGCGCTCGACACTCTCACCAACCACTGGGACCGCCCAGGCTGGACACCCGGACGCCGGTCGTATCACTGGATGCTGACCTTCGAGGACGCGGCCGAGCTCTGCGACCTTGCCGCCAGATGCCAGGCCCGGCTACACCTACCTGTCCTCGACCCGGTTCCAGCCGACGGGCTGCACCTCACCCTTCAGCGACTTGCCTTCGCCGACGAGACCACGACCATCGAAGTCGAGAAGGCCGTCAACGAGACGCGACAGCAGCTCTCCGACGTCCAAACTTTCGCCCTGACTGTGGGACCGCTCGCCGGGTCCTCCGGCGCGGTCCGGTTCAGCGTCGTGCCGTGGGAACCCGTCATCGACCTGCGCAATCGGATCATCAACGCCACCGCCGCCACGCTCGGACCAGCCGCGGCCATCGCCAAGCCACGCGGCTTGCGGCCACACGTCGGCATCGCGTACTGCAACAGCCCGACCGACGCACGCCCGATCATCCAGGCAGTCGAGGCGCTTCGGGAGCTACCCCGAGCCGGCGTTCTGATCAAAGCCGTCGCCCTGGTCGAGCTGCGCCGCGAAGGTCGTACATACCGGTGGGAGACCGTGACCCGACTACCCCTGGCAGATCTCCCCCTCGCACCCCCGCGCCGTTGAGGGCGCCGGTTCCCCCGGCGTCAACGGCGTTCATCTGGCCGGTGAAGCGGGCGGCCTCGTCATCGTCATCGACGACCTGCACCGCGCCGACGAGCCGTCGGTGCTGCTGCTGACCTATCTGGCCGGGGAGCTGGCGGACGCCCCCGTGCTCGCCGCCGCCGCCTACCGCGACATCGAGGTCCATCCCGGGGACCCCGTCGCCACAATGCTCGGAACGGTGGCCGACGGTGCCACCACAGTGGTCGTCCCGGTACGGGGACTGGCCGAACACGCCGTGGGCGAAATGATCCGGTCGTTCGGCCTTCGCAACGGCACCGGGGCCGCCGGTACCAGTACCGCCCGAACCTCCGACGAGACGATCGAAGAAGACATCGTGGCGACGATGCACGCCCGGACCAGCGGCAACCCCTTCTTCGTACAGGAGCTGTCCAGGCTGCTGCACGCCGACGGGCATGAAGCCGCCGGCCTGCCCGCGAGCGTCCGGGAGGTGGTGAACCAGCGGATCGCCCGACTACCGGCGCAGTCCCGCCAGGTGCTGCGGGCGGCTGCCGTCCTGGGACGCGACTTCGGCCAACTCCCACTTTCCGCGGTGGTCGGCTGCTCCGAGCTGGCGGCTCTCGCCGCCTTGCAGCCCGCCGCAGCCGTGCAGCTCATCGCGGCCGACCCGGACCAACGCGGTCGGTACCGGTTCAACCACGTACTGGTACAGGAGGCGCTCTACAGCTCGCTCGACGTCATCGAACGGACCAGGCTGCACAGCCACGCGGCCCGAGCGATCGAAGAGCGCTACCGCGACGACGACGCATACCTGGGCGATCTTGCCTACCACGCCTACCACGCATGCCTGGGAATCGGCGCGGACGAGGTCGCCGGCCACGATGATGAGGGCGGGACGGACGCACGCGCGGCGTTCCGGCACACCCTTGCCGCCGGACGGTGGGCCGGCGGGCGGCTGGCCCACGAGGAATCCGCTCGGTGGCTGTCGATGGCGCTCGAGCTCGCCGACCGGTTCGGGCTGGCGGCCGGGTCCGGTTACATCGACCTGCTGACCGAGCTCGGCGAGGCATGGGCGCGGGCCGGCCACCGCGACAGTGCGCGCCGCGCCTGCGACCGCGCTGCCGAGATGGCCGCACGCTGTGGCGCACGCGCACAACTCGCCCGCGCCGCGTTGGGCGCGGGCACCACCGTGGTCACCGCAGGCACCGTCGACTGGGCGTTGGTCTCCCTGCTCACCCACGCCATCAAGGCGAACACCGACAATCACGCACTTCGGGCACGGCTGCTCAGCCGACTGGCGATCGAGCTGTACTGGCATGCGGGTGGTGAACCGGCGCGGGAACGCAGTGCCGAAGCGCTCGAGGTAGCCGGCGTAAGCGGCGACGACGCGGCCCTCGGGGTCGCGTTGCACGCCCGCCAGTTCACCCTGCGGGGAGCGGGCCATCTGACCGAGCGGATTGCGATCGGGCGACGCCTGGTCACCCTCGCGACCCGCGCGGATGATGCGGACCTCGCCAACCCCACCCACGTCTTCCTGGCCGCCGACCTGCTGAGGCGACAGCGTTCGCGGTGCGCTCGGGCATCGCCTGAATCCGCCAGCCGCCGGGGAACGTGTGTACATGGTCTGCCGGCGACGGCAGATGGCCGATCTCCGGGATGTCCGGGCCGGGGCCGCCCGCGCACCATTGCGGCCATGACGACAACCACTAACACGGCCACCACCGACACCAACACCACTCCCGAAGCCAAGCTGCGGGCCCGCCGCGAAGCGATCGTGCGGACGCACATGGAGGCCGAGGGCCGCCACGATGTGGCCGCCACCCTCAACACCTTCGCCGAGGCCAACTACGACGTGGTCGCCCTGGGCGCCCCGACGAACGGGCCGCAAGCGGTCGAGGAGCTACTGACCATGCTGTTCGGCGCGTTCCCCGATTTCGCCGCCGAAGCCCTTTCAATCCACCACGGCGACGACATCGTGTTCGTCGACACCCGGATGACGGGTACCCACCATGGCCCGTGGGCCGGTGTGCCCGCCACCGGCAGACCCATCGACGTGCGCTTGCGGCTGCGTCTTCCACTTCGACGACGACCGGCTTGTCAAGGAGACCGTCTCCTTCGACCACGCGACCCTGCTTGGCCAGATCGGCGTCAGCGGCTGACCCGCGTCCACCGGTCGTCGGTCAAGGACGGCACCAGCAGTCACCTGGCCGGGGTTGGAACATCCAGGAGCACGCCTTGTCCACGCAGAATCGTCGTCGAGCCGCCGAGGTTGCCGCGATGGTGAAGGCGTCTGGGGCGGCCCGACGACGAACCCGGGTCGCTGAGCGGGGTGGAAATGTCGGGATGGCGAGCTAAACTGAACATATGTTCGATACATCCGATGGATGTGCAAGATCTGATGCGTGCCCACCATGTGATGCGTGCGCAGGCCCCGAGCCCATCGCCGCCTTGGACGCGGATGCCTGCCTGACCCTCATGACGACCATCGTGCGGGAGAAGGCCAGGCTGGACGCGGCGCTGATCCGCACGCAGGCCCGGTTCGTCGAGCTGCGGTCCGCGGCCGGGCCGGACCCGGTGTTCAGCGAGTTCGCCGCCAGCGAGATCGCCATCGAGCTGGACCTGTCGTGCAGCGCCGCGGCCGCCCAGCTGAAACTGGCGCACACGATGACCTACCGGCTACCGGCCACCCTGGCCGCTCTGGAAGCCGGTGCGATCGACCTGGGCCGAGCGCGCGCGGTCGCCGACGCCACCGGCTCGCTGTCGCAGGTCCACGCGGCAGCCGTCGAGGAGAAGGTGCTGGCCCGCGGCGGTCGGGCGAGCCACACGCTGTTCCGCCAGGCCCTGCGCCGGGCCGTGCTCGCCGTCGACCCCGATGGCGCCCAGCGGCGCCACGAGAAGCAGCGCCGGGAGCGGCAGGTGCGCATCGGACCCCTCGACGACGGCATGGCCGAACTGTGGGCGTTCCTGCCGGCTGCCGAAGCCCAGGCCGCCTACCAGCACATCGACGCCCTCGCCCGCTGTGCCGGCGCTCCGGACGATCCCCGGAGCATGGATGAACGCCGCGCGGACGTCCTCACCGATCTACTGCTGGGCCGCCATCATGATTACGAACCCGTCCACATCGAGATCGGGGTGATCGTGCCTGCCGACACCCTGCTGGGGCTGACCGACACCCCCGGCGAGCTGGCCGGCTACGGGCCGATCTCCGCAGGGCTCGCCCGCGACCTGGCCTGCGCGGCCAACGCCACCTGGCGGCGGATCCTCACCGACCCCGTCGACGGCAGTCTCCTGGATGTGAGCCGGCGACGGTTCCCCTCAGCCGTGCTCGCCCGTCACGTGCAGACCCGGGACCGCACCTGTCGGTTCCCGAGCTGCCGTAGACCCGCCGCGGCCTGCGACCTCGACCACGTCCAGCCCCATGCTGGCGGCGGGACCACCGACCCGGCAAACCTGCTCACTCTGTGTCGCCGCCACCACCGCATGAAACACGGGGGGAAATGGTCGGTCAACCTGGCCGGCTCCGACGGGTCGGTCACCTGGACAAGCCCGGAAAAACGCGTCCACCACACCAGTCCGGAACCCTACATCGACTGCAACCCGAACCCGAACCCGAACCCGGACCCCAACGCCAACCCGGAGCCGGAGCCACCACCGTTCTGAAAGAGGAGGACCGCGTGAACATCACCGACAGCCCGCTCTACCTCTCCGGCACAGGCGCCAGGATCACCGTCCTCAGCTGAGGACCCCGGAGTCGGCGTGGGCTTGCGAGCGTGGGGACTGGTCGAACCGTCAGGAGATGTCGAGGATGGGTAGGCAGGCCTGTACCCGACACGTTCGAAGGAGACGGACCCATGGTCGAAGTCACGAGTAACCAACCGCCGGGGACACCCACCTGGATCGACCTCGGCATTCCCGACATCCAACGCGCAAAGGAGTTCTACGGCACCCTGTTCGGCTGGGAGTTCGAGGAGGGACCCCCCGAAGCCGGGGGCTACACGATGTGCCTGCTGCGCGGGCAGCCGGTGGCGGCCGTCATGGCGAACCCGGACCCGAACGCCACCTCGTTCTGGTGGAACCTCTACTTCGCCACCGACGACTGTGACGGCACCGCCAAGCACATCGCCGACGCCGGCGGCCAGGTCGTCGTGGCGCCCATCGATGCGATGGACGCCGGGCGGATGGCGATCGCCCTCGATCCGACCGGCGCGCAGTTCGGCCTCTGGCAGGGCCGTATGCACCCCGGCGCGCGGATCGTCAACGAACCCGGTTCCCTGGCGTGGAACGAGCTGCGCACACCCGCAGCGGACGCGGCCCGCACCTTCTACCAGGCGGTTTTCGACTACACCCTGGAACCCATGGCGGCTCCCGACATCGACTACACCGTGCTGCACCGCGGCGACGGCCAGATGATCGGCGGAATTCACGGCGTGGCCGACGCGCAGTCGTCATCCTGGATCACCTACTTCGAGGTCGAGAACACCGACGCGGCCGTACGGCGGGTCCTCGACGGCGGCGGCGCATGTCCCGGCGAACCCCAGGACTCCCCCTACGGGCGTGTCGCCATCGTCGAGGACCCGTTCGGTGTGGCGTTCCACGTCATCGCCTCCGCCCAGAACCCGCCCGGGTGAGGTTCAGGCCGCCGCTCAGGAGCGGGACAGCGCGGACCAGGGCACGTCCTTGTCGATCCGCGGCTCCGCCGGCAGGCCCAGGACCCGCTCTCCGATGATGTTCCGCTGGATCTGGTCGGTTCCGCCGGCCAGCCGGTAGCCGGGCGCGCCGAGCAGATGCTCGGTCCAGCCGAACCCCTCACCGGAGTCGGCCGCCGCCCGGCTACCCAGCAGGTCGACGGCGAGCTCGCCGGTGCGGGTCAGCACGTCGGAGGCGACCAGCTTGCCGACGGATGCCGCCGGCCCCGGCGACGCTCCGGCCGCTGCGGCCCGCGCCACCCGTCCGGCGGTCGCGGCCCGCAGCACCGTCCGGATGTAGAGGTCCGCGAGCTGCTGACGGACCACCGGGTCACCGGCCCGGCCCAGGCGGCGGGCGAGCTCCAGCACGTCGTCGAAGGTTCCGCCCTTACGACGGGTCACCGATCCGGACGCGGTGCGCTCGAAGGACAGCATCGCGTTCGCGACCCGCCAACCGTTGCCGACCGCGCCGACACGCAGGGCGTCGGGGATCCGGACGCCGGTGAGGAAGACCTCGTTGAACGACGTGCCTCCGCTCATCTGCCGGATCGGGCGGATCTCGATACCGGGGGCGTCCATGGGAACGAGGAAGGCGGTGATCCCGGCGTGCTTGGGCACGTCCGGGTCGGTGCGGGCGAGCAACAGCCCGTAGTCGGCGAACCGCGCGCCGGACGACCAGACCTTCTGCCCGTCGACGACCCAGGTCTCCCCGTCCGCCACGGCGCGGCAGGCCAGTGCCGCGAGGTCGGAACCGGCGCCGGGTTCGCTGAACAGCTGGCAGGCGAGCAGATCGGTACGCAGCAGCGGCCCGACGAACTGCTCCCGCTGTGCCTCGGTGCCGAACATCGCCACGGCCGGGCCGACCAGACCGGTCGTCACGCTGATCAGCTCGGTGGACGGCGGCACGGCGAACGCGCGTTCCTCCTCGGCGAAGGCGGTCGCGAACAGCGCGGGCAGACCGGCGCCGCCGTGCTCCACCGGCAGCGTGAGCGCTCCGTAGCCCGCGTCGTAGCGGGCCCGCCGATAGGCTCGGACGTTCTCCAGCAACGTGTGCTCGTCGCCGTCGGAGAGGTTACGGAACACCGCGAGGTCTGGCGGGCCGTGGCTTGCCACCGGCGCGGCAACGGTGGCGGCGAGCCAGCGCCGTACCTCGCCACGCCAGGTCACGAGGTCGACGGTGCTGCCCGAAGCGTTGCTGCCCGAAGCGGTCATCGGTGGGGGTCCCTTTCGCACGGCATCATCAGACGGTCAGCTCAGGCGGTCAGCTCAGGCGGTCAGCTCAGGCGGTCGACCTGGACGGTCAGCTCAGACGGTCAGGACCGCGCAGGCGGACAGTCCCGGCGCGCCGTACACGTGGGTGAAGCCGACCCGCGGGGCCCCGGGGACCGCCCGGCCCAGCGCCCGCCCCTGCAGCTGGCGGACGACCTCGTGCACCTGGCGCAGTCCGGACGCGCCGATCGGCTCACCGTTGGCGATGCATCCGCCGTCGGTGTTGACCGGGAGGCGGCCGTAGGCCTCGGTGGAGCCGTCAGCAAGGAGTTTCTCCTGCTCGCCGTGCCCGCACAGGCCCGTTTCGGCGAGGTGGATGATCTCCGAGCCGCTGTCGGTGTCCTGCAGTTGCGCGACGGCCACCTCGGACGGGTCGACACCGGCGGCGGCGAACGCCGCGGCAGCCGCGTCGATGCTCGGGCTGTGGTACGGATCGGGCGCGAGCCACGGGGAGAACACCTCGAACGATCCGAACCGGCGGGTGCGCAGCGCCACCGACGCGAGCCGCACCGGGCGTTCACACAGGTCACCGGCACGGTCGCCACGGACGAGGACGAGGGCGACCGCTCCCTCGCTCGGCGAGCAGAACATCGATCGGGTCAGCGGGGCGTTGACCGCCGGCGCGGCGAGTACCTCGTCCTCGGTGAGCGGGGTGCGCCGCCAGGCGGTGGGGCTGGCCTCGCCGTTGCGCAGCGCGCGCACCGCGACCCGGGCCAGTGACCGGTCGGAGACCGCGTGTTCGTACTGGTAACGCCGGGTCTTCATGGCGAAGTACTGGGTGGTGACCATGAGACCGGTCCGGCCGTACCAGTCCCCCAGCCCGTAACTGGCCGGGTCGGAGTTGAACGCGCCACGCGGGTGCTTGTCGAACCCGATGACAGTCGCCACGTCGGCCTCCCGGGCCCGCAGCGCGTTCGCCGCGGTCGCCAATGCTACACCACCAGTGGCACATCCATTGCGTACAGTAATGAACGATAGTCCGGTAAGACCGAGGCGGGAAACGAGGGTGTCGGGCTTGCCGGACACGTTGCTGCCACCGACGGCAAGGTCGACGTCGGGCCAGCCGATGCCTGCGTCGGCAAGCGCGGCCCGGGTTGCATGCTCGGCCATGACCATCGCGGCGACGCCCTCGTGCCGGCCGAAGGGGTGGATGCCGACCCCGACGACGTAGACGGCGTGGGCGGCATCCCGGTCCCGATCGGTACTCACGCGTCCGCTCCCGTCTCCTCGAGGCCCGTGGTGGGCTCGAAGGCGTAGGTGACCTCGCCGGTGGCGCCGATCGGGACGAGGGTGAGCCATACCCGCAGTCCGATGTCGAGCATGGCCGGGTCCCCGACCAGCAGGGACTCGACGAGCACCCCGCCGAGATCCACATAGCCGACCGCGTACGGCGCGAAGCCGTCCGGTGGAGCGTGATACGGCGGCTTCGGTTCGAAACCCTGCACGGTCAGCGTCCAGATCGTGCCGGTTTCGGGCAGCGTGACCACGGATATGTCGCTGCCAGCCGCCGAGCACCGGGGGCAGGACGGCCCGACCGGAAAGATCGTCGTTCCGCACCGCCCGCACGTGGCACCTGCCAGCCGCGGTGGGTCCAGCGAGGCGAACAACTCATGATCGATCGGGACGGGACGCGGTGGTACCACTGACGTCATCAGGACTCCTTTTTCAGCCTTCAACCCCCACGCCGTCAACCCGCGAGCAGTCAACCCGCGAGCAGTCAACCCGCGAGCAGTCAACCCGCGAGCAACAGCAACGGACGGGCGAGCAACGCCGTGACCGTCCGAAGGTATTCAGCGGCGGGCGCACCGTCGACGGCACGGTGGTCGAAGCTGAGGCTGAGTGTCAGCACCGACGTCCGCCGCGGCGTGTCCCCCTCCCAGCGGACCCCGTCGCGGACCCGCCCGACCCCGAGGATGGCCACGTTCGGCGGATTGATCACCGGGGTGAAGAAGTCCACGCCGTATCCGCCGAGGGATGTGACCACGAAGGTCGCACCCTCCAGATCTCGCACAGCAAGCTTCTTGTCACGGGCGGCGCCGGCCAGGCGTCTCACGTCGGCTGCAATGTCGAGCAGACCGCGGGTGGCGGCGTCGCGCACGACCGGCACGAGCAGTCCGTCCGGCACGGCCACGGCCACCCCGACGTGGATCTCGGGCAGTAGGTGGATTGCGCCGTCGCGGATGGTGGCGTTGAGCAGCGGATGGTCACCCAGCGCCAATGCCGCAGCGCGCACGACGAAGTCGTTCAGTGATGGCACCCGCGGTTCGCCCGCGGTGGCACCGGTGCCCGTCCACTCCCGCTTGAGCTGGGCACGCAGGGCCACGAGGTCGGTCACATCCGCCTCGTAACCGTGGGTGAGCTGCGCCATCTCCTGCAGGCTCGTATGCATGGTGCGGGCGATCGCGCCCCGCATACCGGTCAGCGCGATGACCTGACCCGCCCGTGGGCCGGCCGGTGGCGCTGCCTGCGGTGGGCGTTCATCCCGCGTCCCGGCTGCGGCCGCGGCTGCCGCTGCACGATCCACATCGGCCCGGCGGATCCGGCCTGCGGGCCCGCGCCCGGCAACCGTGGCGAGGTCCACACCGAGGGTCTCCGCGTACCGGCGCACCAGCGGGGTGACAGGCGGCGACACGACCAGCGGCGACACGACCGGCGGCGCGACGGGCAGCGGCGCGGCGACGTCCACCGCCTCGATGTCCTCGGAGACGATCCGGCCGCCCGGCCCGGTGCCACGGACGGTCACGAGATCGATGCCTCGCGCACGGGCGACGCGACGGGCGTTCGGGGACGCCAGCAGCCGACCGGCCGGCCCGGGTTGGGCCACCAGATCACCAGACCCCACCGCGCCAGACACCACCGCGCCGGACACCACCGCCCCGGATGGCGCAGCACCGGACACCGCACCCGGCAGAATCTCGCCGGCGGCGAGCAGCCAGCCCACCAGTGCGCCGGGAGGCAGGGTGGTTCCGGCCGGTACGACCGGATGGAAATGCCCCTCGCCCTCGGCCTCGACGTCCGTGTCGACCTTGTCGGTCGCGAGCCTCATGATCACATCGCCGGGTCGCACCGGGCCACCGGGCGGCACGAGCCATTCGGTGATCGTGCCTTCCTGCATCGTCAGCCCGAGCTTGGGCAGCAGCACCTCGACAGCCATCGCCGCAGTTCCTCTCTCCCCGGCCCCGGCCCTAGCCCCGTGCGAGCAGGCGGCGGCAGCCGTCGGCTATCCGGGTGCGGTCAGGGATGTAGGCCCGCTCAAGCGCCGGGCTGAACGGCACCGGGGTGAAGGGTGCGCCCAGGCGCAGCACCGGGGCGTCCAGATAGTCGAAGGCAACTTCCTGGACCTGCGCGGCGATCTCGGCGCCGATGCCACCAAACCGAACAGCCTCGTGGACCACAAGCACCCGGTTGGTGCGCACCACCGACTCGACGATCGCCTGGCTGTCCAGCGGCTGCACGGTCCGGGGGTCGATGACCTCGACCGAGACGCCCTCAGCTGCGAGTTCATCGGCCGCGGCCATCGCCTCGACGGTCATCCGCCCCAGGGCCACAATCGTGACGTCGTCGCCGGTGCGCAGCGTGGCGGCCTTCCCGATCGGGACCTCGTAGATCTCCTCGGGCACGTCTCCCTTGGCTCCGAGCAGGACCTTGTTGAGCATCACGATGACCGGATTGTCGTCACGCACCGCAGAGACGATCATCCCTTTGGCGTCCGCCGGGGTGGCGGGCATGACCACCTTGAGTCCCGGGGTGTGGGCGAGCCACGCCTCCAGGCTCTGGGAGTGCTGCGCGGCCGCGCCGAGCCCGGCACCCGCCGCGGTCGTGATGGTGAGCGGAACGTTGACCGACCCGCCGTACATGAACTTCATCTTGGCGGCCTGGTTGACCACCTGGTCCATGCAGACGCCGAGGAAGTCCATGAACATCAGGTCACACACCGGCCGCAGGCCGCGGGCGGCGGCACCCACGCCGAGGCCGACGATCGCCGCCTCGGAGATGGGCGTGTCCACGACGCGGCGCGGCCCGAACTCCGAGAGCAACCCGTCGAACATGTGGAAGACCCCACCGTAGCCGGCGACATCCTCACCGACTACGAACACGTCGTCGTCGTCGCGCATGACCTGCGCGAGGCCCTCATTGAACGCCTTGACATAGGTCAGGGTGCGGGTCATCGACTGGGAACTCCTTCGGCCGCTCGTCGCTGTACCGGGCTCATTCGCTGTAGACGTCACGGGCGATGTCCGCCGGATCCGGCTCGGGACTCGCCTCCGCGAAGGCGATCGCCGCGGCCACCTCGGTCCTGGTCTGCGCCCAGATCTCCTCGAACCGCTCCGGAGCGACGGTGCCGGCAGCGGTCGCCCCGCGCTCCAGCAGCTTGATCGCGTCGCGTTCCTTCCAGGCGTCGATCTCCTCCTGGGTGCGGTACTGGATGCGCAGACCCTTGACGCCCTGGTGATCGTAATAACGGTAGGTCTTGGCCTCGACCATGGTCGGGCCACCACCGGCCCGGGCCCGTTGCACCGCGCGCAGGGTGGCCGCACGGACGGCGACCGCGTCCATCCCGTCGCAGATCTCGCTCGGCATGCCGTAGGCGGCGGCGCGATCAGCGACATCGGTGAGCAGCATGTGCCGGGCCTGTGGCGTGAACTCGGCGTAGCCGTTGTTCTCGCAGACGAGCACGACCGGCAGGTGCAGCACGGCGGCGAGGTTGGCCGCCTCGTGGAAGGTGCCGATGTTCGACGCGCCGTCACCGAAGAACGCCATGGCAACCGTCCCGTCGGACCGGTAGGCGCCGGCGAAGGCCGCGCCCACCGCGATCGGGATGCCAGCGCCGACGATGCCGTTCGCGCCGAGCATGCCGATCGACAGGTCGTTGATGTGCATGCTCCCGCCCCGGCCGTGGCAGTAGCCGTCAACCCGGCCGAACAGTTCCGCGAACATCCGGGCGAAGTCCGCACCCTTGGCGACCGCGTGACCGTGCCCGCGGTGGGTGGAGGTGATCTGGTCCTCATCGCGCAGCGTGCTGATCGCGCCGGCGGCGACCGCCTCCTGCCCGACGTAGAGGTGCAGAAAACCAGGCAGCGTTCCGGCCTCCATCAGCCGACCCGCCTCGGTCTCGAACACCCGAATGCGCACCATCCGGCGGTGCAGGTCCAGGAGCACGGCCGCGTCGGCGGTGCCGGCGGTTTCGGCGGTGCCGGCGGTGCCGGCGGTGCCGGCGGTGCCGGCGGCCGGCGGCGCGGGCTGGGCGTCCTGGTCGGCCGTGGCGGCTCGCGTCATGATGCCTGCCCCTCTCTGCCGTGGCCCGGCTGCCATGCACAGCGAATCGCCGTGCCATCCGACATCCGGGAGTTTGTCGAAATGGACTCTAGTAAGGGATGACTCGACACGCCAGACTCGTATCTGATGTTTGTGGTGAGCAGCTGCAGTAAGTCAGGGAGATGAACCCATGCGGGTCCTGGTTCTCACCGGCGGTCACCGTGTCGACCTTGACGCCTTCCTCGGGATGGTGGCCGACATCTGTGCCGAGCGGGACTGGCTGTGGACGCATGCAATCCAGCCCTGCGCGCAGGCGTGGTTGCGGCCCGAGCATGCCGGGAGCTTCGAGGCACTGCTCTGCCACGACATCCCCGGCCTGAGCCTGCACCGGGGCTCGCCGCCCGTGCCCGAAGGCCCCGATCCGCAGGTGGCCCGTGCCCTCGTCGAGCTGCTTGAGATGGGCCAGGGGCTCGTCGTCACCCACCACTCGCTGGCCGGCTGGCCTGGCTGGGAGGGCTGGGCCGAGGCGCTGGGCGGTCGCTTCCACTACGCGTCAGCCCGGTTACGCGGCCGGATGTGGCCGTCGTCGGGCAGCTGGGTGGGCGAATACCCCGTGCGCGTGGCGGCGCCCGCCCACCCGGTCTGCGCCGGCGTCGCCGAGTTCACCGTCACCGACGAGCTGTACTGCTGCCCGGTCTTCGAAGCCGACGTCGTCCCGTTGCTGCGGACCGACGCCGACCTGAACGGCAGCCGCTTCCGCTCGGCCTATGAACACGTCCTGCTCGGCGAGCGCCACGCGCCGGACTGCTCGGGGCATCCGCCCGCGAGCGACCTTCTGGCCTGGGCGAAGGTCGCTGGCCGCAGTCCACTGGTCTACCTGCTGCCCGGCGACTGCGCCCGCACGTTCGCGCTGGCGAACTACCGACAGCTGATCGCGAACGCATTGGCCTGGGTGGCCTCGTCCGAGGCACACGCATGGGCGCGTAGGAATCCGGTCCGACTCGATCCCCGGGTCGGGCAGGTATGACGACCACCGGGTGGTGCTGGGCCTGCGGGCCGCGATCGGGGCAATGCGCCGCGCCGGCGGCGGAGCGGTCGTGGTGACCTCGTCCGTCACCGGCCTGGGTGGTGAACCCCGGCGCTGGCCGTACGCGGCGGCCAAGGCCGGAGCGATCAACCTGGTCCGATCGGCCGCCATCGACCCCGCGCTGCCCGCACCCAGCCCGGTTTCGCCGACTGCGATCGACCCGGTTTCTTGACGCTGTCTACAGCTATGTGGCTACAGTCATCCGGGGTGGACGGGCAACAGGGGTCAGACCTTGAAAAGGGCGGTGAGGTCCGTTGCGGCTCGCTGGGATCGATGATCGGATGCGGCAGGACCCGACCGGCGTCGCCTTGGTGGACGACACCGGGCACCTGACGTGGGCGGAACTCGCCACCCAGGTGCGTGGAGTCGCCGCGGAGATGCTGGCGGTGGCGGGTGGCGACGGGGAGCGGGTCGCGGTCTCCGGCGAGAACTCCATCCCCACCCTGGTCGCACACGCCGCAGGCATCCTCGCCGGCGTCGGAACCGTGGCCGTCTCCCGCCAGCTCGCCGTCGGGGAGCTGACCGACCTACTCCTCGACGCCGGCGCGGTGGCAGCGGTCGCCGGGCCGGCCAGCCGCGACGGTGTGACCGCGGCCGCCGGACCCGCACGGTTACGCGTCGTCGTCGTCCACGGCACCGGCACCGGCACCGGCACCGACGTTGGCGTTGGCGTTGGCGTTGGCGTTGGCAGCCAGACGGACTGGACGGACTGGACGGGTAGCGACCGGGCGATGCCGGATGTTGCCGGCCGGCCCGCCCGACCACCGCTGGTCTACACCTCTGGCACCACCGGCCGACCACGGGGCACCGAGGTCCGCTGGACCGCGCCGACACCGCGGACTGCGGTGGCCTACGCCGAGGCGCTGGCCGCCCGCTCGGGCTTCCCCGCCGGACCACACCTGGTGGTCGGGCCGCTCCAGCACAACGCTCCCCTGACAAGCCTGCGCCACCTGCTGTCCGGACAGCCCGTGGTCGTCCTCGGACGGTTCGACGCCGAGCGCGTGCTGCGCCTCATCGAGAGCCACCGGGTGACCTCGACGGTGATGGTCCCGACGCACTTCTCCCGGCTGCTCGCCCTGCCCGCCGGCGTACGCGCCGGCCATGACGTGACGAGCCTGCGCAGTCTCCCCCACACCGGGTCGGCCTGCCCGCCCGACGTCAAACGGGCGATGATCGACTGGTTCGGGCCGGTGCTGGTGGAGTCCTACGGCGGCAGCGAGGTGGGCACGCTCTGCCGGATCAGCAGCGAGGAGTGGCTGGTCCGACCCGGTTCGGTCGGCCGCTGCATGCCGCCGTTCGAGGCGGTGGTCCTCGACGCCGACAACGCCCCGATGCCCGCCGGCGAGGTCGGGGTACTGGGCTTCCGCGCCCCGGCCGACCGGGGCGTGCGGTACCACGACGATCCGGCCAAGACCGCCGCCGCATACCTCCTTCCGAACGTGTTCACTCTCGGCGACGTCGGCTATGTCGACGCGGACGGCTACGTCCATATCACCGATCGGATAGCTGACATGGTGGTCTCCGGCGGGGTGAACCTCTACCCGGCCGAGAGCGAGCGTGTCCTCGCGCACCACCCCCAGGTAGCGGATGTCGCCGTGATCGGCGTACCCGACACGGACATGGGTGAGGCGTTGCGGGCACTGATCGTGCCCGCGGGCCAGGCACCGGACAGCGGAGACCTCGACCAGTTCTGCCGGGCCTCACTCGCCGCATACAAATGCCCAAAATCATATGAAATCATCGCGGAGCTACCTCGCAACGCCATGGGCAAGGTCGACAAGAAGGCGCTGCGGCGTCCCTACTGGGACACCGAACGCACCATTGCCGGATAAATACCAGCTAAACGCCGGATGAACAACCCTCACCCCCGCCCTCACCCTCACCGCCTTCGGCCGACACCCGCCCTTGACCGGCCTCCGGGCCGGGAGCTGGAAAGTGAACCCATGACTGAGGTGCTGTTCGTCCGCCACGGCCTGCCCGTCAACGGCGTCGCCGATCCCGGCCTGGCCGGGGACGGCATGATCCAGGCCAAGCGGCTGGCTGCGTGGCTGGCCGCCGAGCAGGTGGACGCCCTGGCCACCAGCCCGCTGCGGCGGGCCCGCGAGACCGCGGCCGTACTCGCCGCGGAACTGGGATTCGTCCCGGTCGAGATCCCCGACCTGCGCGAGTGGGAACCCCACGAACCGAACGAGGTCTACACCCCGGTGGAACAGATGGCCGCGGACGACCCACGCGCCCGAGCAGCCGTCGAAGGCCGTTACAACGACTTCGTCCCGGAGCTCGACCAACCCGCCTTCATCGCCCGTGCCCACGACTGCCTGGAGCAGCTCTTCGAGCGCTGGCCGTCCGGCCGGGTGGTGGCCGTCGGCCACGGCGGGATCATCAACGCCATTCTGGCCGGGGTCATCGGTACCCGCGACCTTTTCTGGTTCAACGCCGGGTACACCTCGGTGTCCCGGGTCGAGAAGCTCGCGTCGGGCCGGATCGTCGTCCACTCCGCGAACGAAACCGGCCACCTGCTCGGCAGTCGTTCCTGACCTCAAGTCAGAAACGCAGGCTGCCCGAACCCGGTCCGTGGCTTCGGGGCCGAACGGTCCGCTTCCTCGCCGCCCCGGCATGACCGGCATCTCAGGTCGTGATTCGATTAGGTGAGCTTTACTTATATTTCTGGTACCTTCCCTTAAACCAACACCGGCGATCACGGAGGTACCGGACGTGTGGAGCGACGTTGTCCCGAACCTGCTCATCGGGTTACGCGAGGGTCTCGAGGCGGGTCTGATCGTCTCGATCCTGGTCGCCACACTCGTTCGCGCCGACCAACGCGAGCGCCTCCCCCAGGTCTGGACGGGGGTCCTGGCCGCGGTGGCGCTCTCGGCCAGCTTCGGGGCGGTCCTGACCTTCGCCGCCGCCTCGATGTCGACCAAAGCGCAGGAGGGGTTCAGCGGCATCCTGAGCCTGATCGCCGTCGGGTTCGTCACCATAATGATCTTCTGGATGCGGCGGTCGGCACGGGCACTGTCCGGCGAGATCGCGGGCCGGGTGACGGCTGCGCTCACGCTCGGGCCCGGCGTGCTGGTCCTCACCGCGTTCCTCGCGGTGGCCCGGGAGGGCCTGGAGACCTCCCTGTTCGTCTGGACGACCACCCGCGGCGCGGGCGAGTCGGCCGGCCCGCTGGTCGGGGCCGCTGCCGGGCTCACGCTCGCCGCTGCGTTGTGCGTCGGCATGTACCGCCGCGCCGTGAAGATCAATCTGACCCGTTTCTTCACGTTCACCGGCATCGGGCTGATTGTGGTCGCGTCCGGCGTGGCCGGGTACGGCCTGCGTGATCTGCAGGAGAGCGCCATCCTGCCCGGCATCGGCACGGCCGCGTTCGACCTCGGCGCCACCATCGACCCGAGCTCCTGGTACGCCCGGCTCGTCGAGGGCATCTTCAACATCACACCCCGGCTGACTGTCCTCCAGCTCGTCGGCTACCTCGCCTATCTGATCCCGGTGATGGCCCTGTTCGTCCGAGGTATCCGCCCCGCCCGCGCGCCATCCCCCGCGGTACCGGCGGCTGTTGCCGCCGCCGAGGTAGCGCCGGTCGAGGTCCAGCCGGCACCGGGCGGTTCGCGACGGGTGCCCCGGTGGGTGCTTCCGGTGGCCATGGTCGCCATACCCGCCGTCGCCGCCGGCGCCGCCATCCTCGCGCTCGGCCCGGCCACCGGGACGGGTGACACGACGATCGAGGCGACCTCGGGTTCCTGTGTCACCGCCTGGGACGCGCCGCAACCCGGCCGGGTGACCTTCACCGTCCGCAACACCGGCGGGCACACCATGGAGGTCCGCCTCATCGACCCGGCGAGCGGTGCGATCCACGCTGAGATCGAACTGCTCGCCCCGGGCACCAACCGGCCGCTGGCCGCGACCATCGGAGGCGGCACCTACGCCTGGCAGTGCCTCCCCGACGGTGGAGATCCCGTCGTCTCGGCGAGCCGGCGGGTGGCCGGCCCGGGCAACGGCGACCTGGCGATCATCCCGGTGACGGAAGAGACCATGCGCGCACCCGTGGACGCCTACCGCGCGTTCGTCACCGCGGGCCTGGCCACGCTGGCACGCGACACCGACACGCTGCGGGCGGACGTCGAGGCCGGCGACCTCGACGCGGCCCGTCGCGACTGGCTCACCGCGCATCTTGACTACGAACGACTCGGCGCCGCCTACGGCACGTTCGGCGACTTCGACGCGTCGATCAACGGACGGCCCGCGGGTCTGCCGGACGGCGTCGGCGACCCGGACTTCGCCGGATTCCACCGGGTCGAGCACGGGCTGTGGCACGGCGAGTCGGTGGACTCGTTGAAGGCGCCGGCGGCGACGCTCGCCGATTCCGTCGCCCGGCTCGTCAAGGCCTTCCCCACCCAGGAGTTCGATTCCCACGACCTGGCGCTGCGCACCCACGAAATTCTTGAGAACACCATCGAGTTCCAGCTCACCGGTACCGCCGACCAGGGCAGCGGCACGGCGCTGGCGACCGCGGCGGCGAACGTGGACGGAACCCGCGAACTGTTGACCATCATCGCGCCGCTGCTGACGACACGGGCGCCGGCCACACTCGCGGCCTCCCAACGCCAGCTCGACGCATTCGGGACGCTCCTGCGCCAGACCGCCGACCCGGCCGGAACCTGGATCGCCCCGGACACCCTCCCCCGCGGCGACCGGGCGCGGTTGAACGGCAGCCTCGGCGCACTGCTGGAGACCCTCGCACCCATCCCCGACGTCCTGGAGATCAGGACCACCGGATGAGCGAGCACCGCCTTCCCGCCCGCGACACCACCTCACCTTCGCACCCTTCCGGAGCGCCGTCGATGACCGAATCCGCCGACCCGTCACTGCCACGGCAGCCGGCAGACACCCCCACCGCGGCCGCCCCCACCGCCGCCGCCAGCTGCCCGGCGCCGCGACGGCGCGCCGGGTTCCCAGGCGTTGCGCTCGGGCGCCGGTCGTTTCTCGCCGGGGCGCTGGCCGCGGGTGCGGCCGTGGGCGCCGGCGTCGGTGCCGGTGGTGTGGCGCTGGCCGCAAGCGACACGGGCGGCACCCACGACACGAGCTCGAACGCGGTGGTCGCCTTTCACGGGACCCATCAGGCCGGGATCGTCACGCCGCCACCCACGGCGGCGATGTTCGCGTCCTTCGACGTGATCGCGCCGGACCGCGCCGGGCTGGTCGAACTGTTCAAGACGATCACTGACCGGGCGCGGTTCCTGACCGCCGGCGGCACCCCGGTCGACCTCGGCAGCACCGCCCCACCGTCGGACAGCGGCATCGTCGGACCCACCGTGCCCTCCGATTCGCTGACCGTCACCGTCGGGGTGGGCGCGTCGCTGTTCGACGGCCGGTTCGGCCTGGCCGACCGGCGGCCGCGCCATCTCACACCGATGCGCACGTTCCCCAACGACAACCTCGACGCGACCCAGTGTCACGGCGACCTCAGCCTGCAGCTGTGCGCACACAGCCGCGACACCGTGCTGCACGCGCTGCGTGACATCGCCCGCCACACCCGCGGCGGTATGCAGCTGCGCTGGCGCGTCGACGGCTTCCAGAACCCACCACGACCGGCCGGCGCCCAGCGCAACCTGCTCGGTTTCAAGGACGGCATCGCCAACCCGGACGTGACCAGCGCCGCCGAGATGGACCGGCTGGTCTGGGTACACGGCGGCGACGAGCCCGCCTGGACCGCGGGCGGCTCCTACCAGGTCATCCGTGTCATCCGGATGCTGGTGGAGTTCTGGGACCGGGTCTCTCTCAACGAACAGGAGATGATGATCGGCCGGCGACGGGATACCGGCGCCCCGCTGGACGGTACGGCCGAACGTGACATCCCGGACTACGCCGGTGACACGGACGGTAAGATCATCCCGCTCGATGCGCACATCCGGCTGTCCAACCCCCGCAGCGCCGCCACCGCGGACTCCCGCATCCTGCGCCGGGGCTACAACTACGACCGGGGCATCGACGCCAACGGCAACCTCGACATGGGTCTGGCCTTCTGCTGCTACCAGCAGGACATCGCCCGCCAGTTCGAGACCACCCAGACCAGGCTCATCGACGAGCCCCTGGTCGACTACATCAGCCCCACCGGCGGCGGCTACTTCTTCGTCCTGCCCGGCGCCCGGGACGCCGCCGATCACCTCGGCCGCACCCTGCTCGCCTGACCGTGGTCGGTGCACGGTTGGACGGCGGCACAGTCGCCGTCCAACCAGGACACTCGGCACGACGGGTGCGTCAGTAGGACGCGGTGCCGCCGTCGACGCTGAGCAGCGCGCCGGTGATACCCGCGCCCGCGTTCGAGGCGAGCAGCACGGCCATGGCCGCGACCTCCTCGACCGTGTTGGGCCGCTTGATCGAGGACTCCTTGGCGAACAGCTCGACCATCTCGTCGAAGGTGATCCCCATGGCCGCCGCCGTGGCCGGCCCGTTCTCCTTGACGACATCTGTGATGATCAGACCCGGGCAGATCGAGTTGACGGTGACCCCCTCGGCTCCGACCTCACGGGCGATCGACTTGGTCATGCCGTTGATCGCGTGCTTGGCGGCCACATAGGGGGTCAGGACGGGCTTGCCGTGCTTGCCCTCCACCGAGGAGATGTTGATGATCCGCCCCCACCTGCGTTCGATCATGGGCGGCAGGGCGCGCCGGGTGGCCCAGAAGGTCGAGTACAGGTTCCACTTCATCGTCAGGTCCCACGTCTCATCGCTGAGCAGGACGGTCGGCTGAAGGTCGACGGCTCCACCGGCGTTGTTGACCAGGATGTCGACCCGTCCGAAGTGCTCGACGGTCGCGTCGACGAAGCCCTCGACGTCGGCCTGCTGGGTGACGTCACCGGCGCGGAAGATCGCCCGGTCGCCGGCACCCAGGGCCGCGAGGGTCTTCTCCCCCTTGTCCACGGACCGACCGTTGATCGCGACGGACGCCCCCTGGGCGAGAAACGCCTCGGCGATGGCGCGGCCGATCCCCGCCGTCCCTCCCGTGATGGCCGCGACCTTGCCTTCAAGCTGCATACGTCCTCCTGGGAGCGCGTGAGGTCGACAGG
>NZ_CAUVXP010000067.1:27504-29043 GCF_963555955.1 Protofrankia sp. Cas3 | reverse complement strand
GCTGACCCCCGACCGCCTGGACCGGGTGCTGCGGCCGAAGGTCGACGCTGCCTGGAACCTGCATGAACTCACCCGCGACCTGGACCTGTCGGCATTCGTGCTGTTCTCGTCGGCGACCGCGATCTTCGGATCGCCGGGCCAGGCCAACTACGCGGCAGCGAACGGGTTCCTCGACGCGCTCGCGTCCCACCGCGCCGCAGCCGGCCTGCCGGCGACGTCGATCGGCTGGGGACTGTGGGAGCAGAGCCACGGCATGACCGCGCACCTGTCCGATGCCGACCGTCGGCGCGCCGAGCGCGGCGGCATCATCCCCTTCTCCGCCGAGCAGGGCCTCGCCCTGTTCGACGCCGCCCTGCGGACGGGCGCCCCCTACACGTCGCCGTTGCGGCTCGATCTCGCCGCCCTGCGGCGCGCGGACAGCGCTCCCGCCGTACTCCAGGATTTGGTCCCGGCGTCCCGACGGACGTCCTCCCGCGGCCGGACCCGGCCCCGGGACGCGGGAGCGGGGGCGCTCGTCGAGCGGCTCGCCGCGATGAGCCTCGACGAGCGCCGCCGCCACCTGCTCGACCTGGTGCGCGGTGAGGCGGCCGTCGTCCTCGGTCACCCGTCCGGCCAGACCGTCGAGGCGACCGGGGTGTTCCGGGGCATGGGGTTCGACTCGCTGGCCGCGGTCGAACTGCGCAACCGTCTGACGGCCGCGATCGGCCTACGGCTGCCCGGAACACTGGTGTTCGACTATCCGACGCCCACCGACCTGGCCGACCACCTCCTGTCCGCGCTGGCCGGTGACGACGGCCAGCTGGACAGTTCGACGGCTTCGGGACGGGCGTCAGGGCCCGACGCCGAAACCGACGATCCGATTGCGATCGTGGGCATGGCCTGCCGCTTCCCAGGCGGCGTGCGCACCCCGGAGGACCTGTGGGACCTGCTGATCTCGCGTGGCGACGGCATAACCGGATTCCCGACGGACCGGGGCTGGAATCTGGCTGACCTCTATGACCCGGACCCGGACAGTCCGGGGAAGTCGTACACGCGGGAAGGTGGTTTCGTCCCAGGCGCCACCGAGTTCGACGCCGGTTTCTTCGATATTTCGCCCCGTGAGGCGTTGGCGATGGACCCGCAGCAGCGGTTGTTGCTGGAAACGTCGTGGGAGGCGTTCGAACGTGCTGGCATGAACCCGGACTCGCTGCGGCGGACGCCGACAGCCGTCTTCGTCGGCGCAGGTGGACAGACCTACTCCGCACTGCTGGAGAAGGCCGCCGACAACTACGAGGGGTACGTGCTGACCGGCAACACCGGCAGTGTCATGTCCGGTCGTATCGCGTATTCGTTCGGGTTGGAGGGCCCGGCGTTGACGGTGGATACGGCGTGTTCGTCGTCGTTGGTGGCGTTGCATCTGGCGGTGCGGGCGTTGCGGGCGGGGGAGTGTTCGATGGCGCTGGTGGGCGGCGCCGCCGTGATGGCGACACCGGCGCTGTTCGTGGAGTTCAGTCGGCAGCGGGGGTTGTCGCCGGACGGTCGGTGTAAGGCGTTTGCGGC
>NZ_CAUVXP010000067.1:0-27062 GCF_963555955.1 Protofrankia sp. Cas3 | reverse complement strand
CATGGTACCGGGACCCGGTTGGGGGATCCGATTGAGGCGCAGGCGGTGCTGGCGACCTACGGGCGTCGCGAGAGTGGCCGGGTGTGGTTGGGGTCGTTGAAGTCGAACATCGGCCACATGCAGGGCGCCGCCGGTGTGGGTGGTGTGATGAAGATGGTGCTGGCTTTGCGGAACAATCTGGTTCCGGCCACGCTCCATGTGGATATCCCCACTCCGGAGGTCGACTGGTCGTCGGGCGCCGTCGAACTGGCGACTGTCCACCAACCCTGGCCACGCAATGGTCGGCCGCGTCGGGCCGCGGTGTCCGCGTTCGGTATCAGCGGCACCAACGCCCACGTGATTCTGGAGGAGGCGCCTGAGGAGGCTCCGGACGGGGAGCTGCCGGCCGCCGGGCGGGGTAGGGGTTGTGACGGGCGGCCGGTGTGGGACTGGAATGGTCCCGGAGTCACGGTGCCGTGGGTGGTGTCGGGTCGGTCGGAGCAGGTGTTGCGGGGGCAGGCGGGGCGGTTGTTGGGCTGGTTGGACGGGAATGTCGGGGTGTCGGCGGCGGATGTGGCGTGGTCGCTGGCGACTTCGCGGTCGGTTTTTGGTCATCGGGCGGTTGTGCTGGGTGGTGATCTGGCGGAGTTGCGGTCGGGGTTGGCTGCCCTGGCCGAGGGGAATCCGGCGGTGAATGTGGTTGCGGGCGGGGATGGTGGTGGAGTGGTGGCTGGTCCGGGTGCGGTGTTTGTGTTTCCGGGTCAGGGTGGGCAGTGGCGGGGTATGGCCGGGGGGTTGTTGGAGTCGTCGCCGGTCTTTGCGGGGCGGTTGGCGCAGTGTGCTGAGGTGATGGATGAACTGACTGGCTGGTCGTTGCTGGATGTGGTGCGGGGGGTGGATGGCTGCGCGGATGTGGAGCGGGTGGATGTGGTGCAGCCGGTGTTGTTTGCGGTGATGGTGTCGCTGGCGGCGGTGTGGGAGGCGTGTGGGGTGGCGCCGGCGGCGGTTGTGGGGCATTCCCAGGGGGAGATCGCGGCGGCGTGTGTGGCGGGGGTGTTGTCGCTGGCGGATGCGGTGCGGGTGGTGGTGTGTCGGTCGGCGGCGTTGCGGGGGGTGACCGGGTCAGGTGGTATGGCATCGATCGGGCTGCCGGTCGCGGTGGTTGTGGAGCGGTTGCGGGAGATGGGGGTGTCGGTGGCGGCGGTGAACGGGCCGTCGTCGACGGTGGTTTCGGGTGACGGGTCGGTGTTGGATCGGGTGTGCGCGGAGTTTGCCGCGCAGGGAGCGCAGGTTCGGCGGATTCCGGTGGATTACGCGTCGCATTCGCCGGCGGTGGAGGTGGTGGAGCAGCGGTTGGCTGAGGAGTTGGGGTCGGTGGTGGCGGCGCCGGGTCGGTTACCTGTGTATTCCACGGTGACGGGGGAGCGGCTGGACGGTCGGTTGATGGACGCCGGCTATTGGTATCGCAATCTGCGTGAGACCGTCCGTTTGGAAGAGACTGTTCGAGGGCTGATAGCGGACGGGTTTCGGGTGTTCGTGGAAGCCAGCACGCATCCGGTGCTGACAGCCCCGGTCGAGGAGACCGCGGATGCGGCCGGTGTGGAAGTGGTCACCGTCGGGTCCCTTCGCCGGGACGACGGGGGAATGGATCGGTTCCTCACCAGCCTGGCTGAGGTGTTCATCCAGGGTGTGCCCGTGGACTGGCCGGCGGTCCATGCCGGGTCCGGCGGCCGGTCCGTCGACCTGCCCACCTACGCCTTCGACCGGCAACGCTACTGGGCCGATTCGCGTGCGAAGGACACGGCCGCCGACCGCGGCGACCCGGCCGAAGCGGAGTTCTGGCGGGCGGTCGCCGACGGCGACGCCGAGGCTCTCGCCAGCGTTCTGGCCGGACCGGGCACCGACCCGGTCATCGAGCGGGACCGGCTGGCCGACCTGCTGCCGGCCCTGTCCGCGTGGCGCGAGCGCCGCCGCGATGCGACGACGCTGGACCGCTGGCGTTACCAGGTCACGTGGCGTCGCGTCGACGACCCGCCGTTGGGCGCCTTCGCCGGCCACTGGCTCGTCGTCCGGGCGGCGGACTCGCCTGGGCAGAGGCAGTGGGCGGACATGATCAGCGGCTTGTTCGCAGCCCGAGGCGTGACTGTCGGTCACGTCGCCGTCGCCGCCACCGATCGCGACCGCGGCCCCATGGCGCAACTGCTGAGCCTGGCGGGGGCATCCGAGCCCGTCGCCGGACTGATCTGTCTGCTCGCGCTGGCGGACGGCGAGGCGGCGGCGCCGGTTCCGGCCGGGCTCACCGACACGTTGACGCTGATGCAGGCCCTGGACGACGTCGGGATCGACGCGCCGCTGTGGTGCCTGACCAGGCAGGCGGTTTCGACCGGCCCGACCGATCCGACGGTTGATCCGGCGTCGGCGCTCGTGTGGGGCCTTGGCCGCGTGGCCGCGCTTGAGCGCTCGGAGCGCTGGGGTGGGCTCGTCGACATCCCCGCCCGGCCCTCCGCTCAGCTGACGGACCGGGTGATCGAGCGGATCGCGGCCGTCGTAACCGCCCCGCACGGACAGGACCAGGTCGCGATCCGCGAGTCCGGGGTGTTCACCCGGCGTCTCGTCCGGTGGCCGCGGGGCAGCCGCCAGACTCGCGTCTGGTCGGCGGCGGGGACGGTTCTCATCACCGGCGGAACCGGCGCTCTGGGCGCGCGGGTCGCCCGCTGGGTCGTCGACCGGGGCGCTGACCACGTGGTGCTGCTCAGCCGGCGCGGCGCGGACGCGCCCTCGGCCGCGGAGCTGACGGCGCAGTTGCGCGACAGGGGAGCACGGGTCACCGTCGTCGCTGCCGACGTCGCCGACCGCGACGCGGTCGCGCGGCTCGCCCGTGACCTCGCCGAGGCCGGTGACCCGATCACCGCCGTCTTCCACACCGCCGGTGTCGCCGACGAGGCGCCGCTGCGCGAGCTCACCAAGGACGAGCTGACGGCCGTTCTCGGCGCGAAGGTCACCGGCGCGCAAAACCTCCACGACTTGCTCGATGACCACCCGATCAGCACCTTCGTCCTGTTCTCCTCGATCGCCGGGATCTGGGGCGGCGGCGGGCAGGCCGCCTATTCCGCCGCCAACGCCTACCTGGACGGGCTCGCGGCGCACCGCGCCCAGGCCGGCCGCCCGGCGACCGCGATCGCCTGGGGATCATGGGGAGGCGGCATGGTCGACGCCGAGCGTGGCCAGCGTCTGCGCCGCGGCGGCGTGCTCCCGATGGACCCGGACCTGGCCCTCGCCGCGATGGAAGCAGCGCTCGCGGACGGCGAGAACACCCTGGTCGTCGCGGACATGGACTGGGAGCTGTTCTTCCCCGCCTTCACGGTTGCCCGCCACGCCGCGCTGCTGGCCGACCTGCCCGAGGTCGAGGCTCTGCTCACGCGCGAGGCCGCCGGCCGATCGGCTGAGGAAACGGCGTTCGCCCAGCGGCTTGCGGACCTACCGGCTCTGGCCCGGACCGGCATCGTGCTCGACCTGGTGCGCCGGGAGGTCGCGGCCGTTCTCGGGCACGCCTCCGCCGAGGCCGTTGAACCGGACCGGGCATTCCGCGACAGCGGTTTCGACTCCCTGACCACGGTGGAGCTGCGCAGCCGTCTGCGAGCCGCCACCGGGTCGCGTATGCCGGTGACGGCGGTGTTCGACCATCCCACGCCACGAGCGCTGGCCGCCTACCTGGTAGGTGACCTCCTTGGCGAGGCGGCCGACGACGTGGCAGGCGAGCCCCGGGCGGAGCACGCCGACCCGGTCGAGGACGCGCTCGCCGAACTCGACCGACTGGAGGCGACCTTCGTGGCCGCCGCGTCGGCGGAACCGGCAGACAGGTCACGACTGCTGACTCGGTTGCGCGTCCTCGCCGACGCCGTCAACGACGGTCCCGCTGGTTCGGACGGCGGCGCCGCGGCCGCCACCACCGTGCTGGACGTCGACGACGGGATCGGGGACCTCCTCACCGCCGCGTCGGACGACGAAATCTTCTCCTTTATCGACACGGAACTCGACCAGTCCTAACACGCCCTGGTGCCGGGCGCGGCCGTTGCCGCAAGCGACGAGCACAGCGGAGACCGAAATCCCTCGGACGACAGGGCGGGCGATGTCGAACGAAGCGAAGCTGCGGGGCTACCTCAACCAGGTGACCGCCGATCTGGTGCGGGCGCGCCGACGCATCCGTGAGCTCGAAGCCACTAGCGTTCGGGAGCGGGCACGGGAGCGCGAACGGGTCGACCCGATCGCGATCGTCGGTATGGCGTGCCGCTTCCCTGGCGGGGTCGCCACGCCGGCGGACCTGTGGCAGCTGCTGGTCGACGGCCGGGACGCCGTGTCCGAGCTGCCCGCCGACCGGGGTTGGGACCTCGACGACCTTTATGATCCGGACCCCGACCGGTGGGGGCACTGTTACTCCCGGGGAGGGGGATTCCTGTCCGGGGCCGGCGACTTCGACGCCGGGTTCTTCGGCATTCCGCCCCGCGAGGCGCTGGCGATGGATCCGCAGCAGCGGCTGCTGCTCGAAACCTCGTGGGAGGCACTGGAACGGGCCGACATCGATCCGACCGGCCTACAGGGCAGCCGCACCGGCGTGTTCATCGGCGGCACCACCCAGGCCTACGGGGATCTCCTCGTCCGCAACCCCGACGGTCTTGAAGGGTACTTCCTGACCTCGACGGTCGGCAGTGTCATGTCCGGCCGGATCTCCTACGCCCTCGACCTCGCCGGGCCGGCGGCGACGGTCGACACCGCTTGCTCCTCGTCGTTGGTCGCACTCCATCTGGCCGCGCAGGCGTTGCGTGCCGGCGAATGCACGCTCGCGCTCGCGGGTGGCGCCACCGTGATGGCCACTCCCGGCATGCTCCAGGTGTTCAGCCGGCAACGCGGGCTGTCACCCGACGGCCGGTGCCGTTCGTTTTCCGAGGACGCCGACGGGACGGGATTCGCCGAGGGCGTGGGCGTCGTCGTGCTCCAACGGCTGGCGGACGCGTGCCGCGCCGGGCGCCGGGTGCTCGCCGTCGTGCGCGGCTCGGCGGTGAACTCTGACGGCGCGTCGAACGGGTTGGCGGCGCCCAACGGCCTGGCCCAGCAGCGGGTGATCCGGGAGGCGCTGGCGGTCGCGGGCCTTTCGGTCGACGACGTGGACGTGGTGGAGGGCCACGGGACGGGCACTCGGCTGGGCGATCCGATCGAGGCCCAGGCGGTGCTGGCGACCTACGGCCGGCGGGAACGCGGCCGGGTGCTGCTGGGGTCGTTGAAGTCGAACATCGGACATGCGCAGGCGGCGGCCGGTGTGGGCGGCGTCATGAAGATGGTCCTCGCCCTGCGCAACAACCTTGTTCCGCCCACGCTGCACGCCGACGTGCCCACCCCGGCCGTCGACTGGTCGTCCGGCGCCGTGGACATCGCGACGAAAGCCCAGCTCTGGGAGCCGGGAACACGGCCACGCCGAGCCGCGGTGTCGTCGTTCGGCGTCAGTGGCACCAATGCCCACGTCATCCTCGAGGAGGCTCCGCGCGCCGGCGAACCGCCCACGCCGCGACTCCCCACGGCCGGTGCCGTCCACGAGGCGCCCGTGCCCTGGGCGATCTCGGCCCGAACTGCCTCGGCGTTACGGGTTCAGGCCTCCCGCCTGCGCGATCTTCTGGACGCGGGTGACGCCGACGTCGTCGACATCGGCCGGTCGCTGCTCAACCGATCCCGGCTGAAGCATCGGGCCGTCGTCCTCGGTGCCGCCCGCGACGACCTGCGCGCCGGTCTGAGCGCCGTGGTGGACGACCATCCCCTCGACGGCCCCCTCGACGGCGTCGTGATGGCGACGACGACGTCCGGTGGCCTCGCGGCCTTGTTCAGTGGCCAGGGACTCGCGGGTCCGGGGGTGGCCCGCGATCTTGCCACTGCCTTCCCGGCGTTCGCCTCGGCGATGGACGAGGTGTGTGTGGCCTTCGACGGCCTGGTCGACACCGACCTGCGCGCCATGCTCCTGGCCGACGCCGACGCCGACGCCGACGCCGACGCCGACGCCGACGCCGACGCCGACACCGCGTTCGCTGACGCGTGGGCGGAGACGACGTATGCGCAGCCGGCGCTGTTCGCCCTCGAGATCGCCATGGCGCGGCTCCTGGAGTGGTTCGGTGTCCGCCCGGACGCCGTCGCCGGCCACTCGCTCGGCGAGTACGCCGCCGCGTGCGTGGCCGGCGTCTGGTCACTCGACGATGCGGCCCGGGTGGTCGCCGCGCGTGGCCAGCTCATGGGCGCGCTTCCCACTGGCGGTGCGATGGTCGCTGTCTCGGTCGACGAGAACCAGGCCCGCGCGGCGCTGCCAGCGGACGGTCGGGTCAGCATCGCCGCGGTGAACGGGCCGACCTCGGTGGTGCTGTCGGGGCCCGTGGCGCTGGTCACGGCCATTGCCGCCGAGTTCGCGGGCCGTGGTGCCCGGACAAGGCAGCTTGCCGTCAGCCACGCCTTCCACTCGGCGCTGATGGAACCGATACTGGACCAGTTCCGCCGCGTTCTGCGGACCGTCTCCTTCGCCTCGCCCACCGTCCCGCTCGTGTCCACGCTGACTGGGCGGATGATCACTGCCCAGCAGAGCGGCGATCCCGACTACTGGGCGCGTCACGTCCGCCAGCCGGTCCGCTTCCACGACGCCGTCACCACCCTGCGCGATCACGGCATCGGCGCGTTCGTCGAGATCGGTCCAGGCGCGGTGCTCGCGCCGATGACTCGTGAGTGCCTTCTTTCGGCGGACGTCGATTCGGTGCCGCTGATACGCCCAGGGCGCCCACCGACGCGATCCGCGCTTCTCGCACTGGCGGCCCTGCACGCCCGCGGTGTGGCCGTCGACTGGCAGCCGTTCTTCGACGCGCGCGGCGCCCAGACCGTCGATCTCCCGACGTATCCGTTTGAGCGCCGTCGGTACTGGATCACGGATGGCTCGCCGGCTGGTCTGGGTGGCGAAGCGAACGGCACCCGGCCCGCAGGCGCCGAGCACGGTGGGCCGCCTGGCGCGGTCCGCACTCGCCTGATCGAGGCCGCGCGGTCGGAGTGGGACGAGATCGTGCTCGCCGACGTGCGCGCGGCGACGGCGGCCGTCCTCGGCTACGCCGCCGATGAGACCGATCCCGACCGTCCGTTCGCCGAGCTGGGATTCGATTCGCTGACCGCGGTCGAGCTCGCCCACCGCCTCGGCAAGGCCACGGGGATTACGGTGCCCGCGACGTTCATCCTGGACCACGCGACTCCGCGAGCGGCGGCCACCGCGCTGCTCACCGAGCTCGCATCGGCGGTCAAGCGCGACGCTCCGCCGCTGCCCACGCTGCCCACGCTGCCCACGCTGCCCACGCTGCCCACGCTGCCCACGCCGCGCGCCGGGGTGGCCCCGCCGCCGGCAGCCCCGTCTCGTCACAGCCAGGCGGTACGACCACCGCGCACGTTCGAGCTTCTGCCCCGGTTCGCGAGCGCCTGTTCGGACGGGCGGCTCGACGAGGGCTTCGCGTTGCTGGCCGACGCCGCGAACCTGCGACCCGCCGCTGGCGACACCGCACCCATCGATCCCGTCGTTTTCTGCCGTGACGGCGCGCCACCTGCGCTGATCTGCTTACCGTCGGTTGTCGCGCCATCGAACGCCTACCAGTACGCGCGGTTTGCGGCGCCGTTTCGGGGGATCCGGCCACTGGTTGTCCTGCCGTATCCCGGCTTCACCTCGTCGAGCCCGCTGCCGGCCACCCGTGCCGACATCATCACCGAACGCGCCGACGCGGTCCTGCGCGCTGCCGCCGGCATGCCGTTCGTCCTGGTCGGCTACTCCTCCGGGGGGTGGATCGCGCACGCGGTCGCGGAACGTCTGGTCGAGACCGGCCACCGGCCAGCCGGGCTGGTGCTACTGGACTGTCACCTGCCGGGAAGTGCCAGCCTTGCCCACATCCAGTCCGTGATCTTCGGTCAGATGTACCAGCGGGGCCAGGCTGCCGAGATTCAGGCCGACGATGCCGAGCTCACCGCGATGGTCCGCTACCTGCTGCTCTTCGAGGGCTGGCGACCCGCTCCGACGGATGTCCCCACGCTGTGCGTCACCGCGACCGCAGCTGTCAGCGACCCGTCGACGGAGTCGGCGTCCGGCGGCTTGTTGGACCCGGGATGGCGGGCGGACTGGCCGTTGGCCCACAGCGCCGTCGAGGTGTCGGCGGACCATCTGACCCTTATCGACCGTTCCGCCGCGTCGACGGCTCACCACGTGCGGCGTTGGCTGGACGACCAGCCGCGCACGGTGGCTGAGCCGATTGACCGGCTTGAGTGAGGAGCGCCCATGCACACCGGAATGACGGTCACCCCTGACTTGCTGAGCCGGGAGTTCACCCAGAATCCGTACCCGATCTATCGAGACATGCGAACGAACGCGCCCGCGCAGAAGGTCGTCGTGAAGACGCTGACGACCGAGCTGCGCGCCTGGGTGGTCACCCGTTACGACGAGGCCCGTAGCCTGCTGGCCGACCGTCGGTTGTCGAAGAACGCCGACGGCCTGCCGCGCATCATCATGCGCAGCAAGGTGCACGCCGACACCGACGTCGAGCTCGCGAACTTCAAGAGCATGTTGTTCAGCGACCCGCCGGACCATACCCGGCTGCGGCGCATCATGGGCCAGGCGTTCACGATGCGCCGGGTGCAGCACCTGCGCCCGTGGATCGCGGAAATCACAAACAGCCTCCTCGACGCAATTGCTCCGGGAGAACCGACCGACGTCGTCGACGCGCTGGCGATGCCCCTGCCCCTGTCGGTCATCAGCCGCCTGCTTGGCGTCGCCCCCGAGCGGCAACAGGACTTCAGAGCCTGGAACGCGTTGCTTACCAGCATCGACGCCGATATGCGGGCCAAGCAGGAGGCGCATCTGGCGTCCATCGCCTACCTGCGGCAGCTCATCGAGGAGAAGCGAGCGGAGCCGGCGGAGGACCTGGTCAGTGCCCTCGTCACACCGTCCGAGGGCGATCCCGCCCTCGACGAGATCGAGCTGCTATCCACGATCTTCCTGGTGATGAACGCCGGCTACGAGACGACCGCCAGCATGATCGGAAACGCGGTACACGCGCTTCTCGCCGCTCCAGACCTCCAGCAGCGGCTGCGCTCGGACCCAACTGTCATTCCGGCCGCCTTGGAGGAGTTCCTGCGCTACGAAAGTCCGCTCAACCTCGCGACCGTCCGCTACACCCTGGAGACGGTCGACCTCGGTGACGTCTCGATCCCACCCGACGAGGTCGTGTTCATCTCGCTGGCCGCCGCGAACCGCGACGCCAACCGTTTTCAGGCGCCGGACCTCGCCGACCTTGACCGGCCCGACAACGCCCACCTCTCCTTCGGCCACGGCATTCACCACTGCATCGGCGCCCCGCTGGCGCGGCTTGAAGGCGAGATCGCCCTGGGCGCCCTCCTGAGCCGATTCCCGACCTGGGAACTGGCGATTCCCGCGGAGGATCTCCGCTGGCGCAACAGCCTTCAGTTCAGAGCGCTCGAACACCTCCCCGTCCGCTTCGGCTGACCGGCTCGACAGAACGCACCAAGAGAAACACACCGACAAGACAGGAGGAGGGACAAATGGGGAAGACGGCGATACACGACTTCTTCGAACTCGGAGCCAAGGAGGACATCGACGGCGCCTGGGACTGCTTTGGCCCGGACGCGGTGTGGATCGACGCCCAGGGCGACGAGCCTGGCACCACCTACACCAAGGCGCAGATCCGCGACCACCTCGTACGGCTGAACGACCTCGCCAAGCAGATCCGCTCCCAGGGCATAGACGGCGTCTTCGAGGAGCCGGTGTTCCTGGCGGGCGGCGAGCAGGCCATCGTCGAATGGTCGGTCCGCAAGGGTACCGGTGAAATAGTCGATCGCGGCATCGACCTGTTCACCCTCAAGGACGGCAAGATCGCCGTAAAGGACGTCTTCCGAAAGGCCTGAAGGCCCTCAGTCGTTACGTAACTGTTTAGGGGGTCAGGCGATTTTGGGCAGCATCCATGGCCGTCCGGCGAAGGCGTCTTCGAGGGCGGTGAGGGGGTTGAGGCCGTGCTTGCGGATGCTGGAGATGGGTGACGTGGGCTCTGACCGAGGGCAGCTCGAAGACCTGCCGGGCGGTGAACCCGCCGTGGCGCTGTCGGACAGGCCCGCACCGCAGCCGCCGCAGACCGCCGGCCGATGGTCGATCACCTCGTCCGGATCCGCGACCTGCTCCAGCCGACCGCCCGGGTCGACCCGGCCCGCGCCCTGTACGCCGCCGCGGCGACTTCGGCCTTGGCCCCACCTCGGGCCCGTCCGAGGACGGCGGCTTGGAGGAGTACCGAAGCATCAGACAACCAAGGTCAGCGGGGTCAAACGCTCAGCTCAGACCGCCTCCAAAACAGTTACCGCCCCGCTTCGGTACCGTGCCCCGCCGCTCCCGGTGTCCGGCACGTAGGTGGCCTGTCTGGTCAAGCCGCAAACTTACGGTGCACGGCATACGACTGCGCACCGGACACGGCCCGGAGAACAACGTTGCGAAGCTTCGCCATCAACCAGCTCCGCACCGCTGGCCACACCAACATCGCCGCCGGACTCCGCAAGACCGCGCGCCGCCCCTGCGAACGCCCCCTGGAACTGCTCGGCCTCCGCTAACCTGCACCTCCCCTTGGCCGCAAAGACTTTGCGATCGCCATATATTTAGGGGGCGACAAGGTCGATTTCCTACGGGCCATCGGCTGGCAGACATTCTGGATGATTTCAGCAGACGGCCAGGGTTGAGACCGTTAAGAACGCATCAAGTACGCATCAAAAGATCGTGGGGAAAGGGCCGTGCATCGTGACTACGCGAGACGCTGAACTCCTGGAGCTGAAAGATGCTTTCTCGCTCGCCCAGGGTGGCGACGGGTCTGTCGTCCTGCTGAGTGGATCCGTCGGAATGGGAAAGACCACGCTCGTCAATACCTTCCTGGACCACGTGGGTCTCAAGCGGCAGAGCCACAAAGACTTAGGTTCCCAATGTAAAGACTTAGGTTCCCAATGTGTGGCCGAATCTGATCCTATCATTCTCACCGCGTCCTGCTCGTTAGCTGAGCGGGAACTCCCGCTCAGCATGATCAGGCAGCTGCTCGGTAGTCCCCGGCTCCTTCCGGAGTACCGCGACGCAGCCGCCGCACTGCTGTGCGGTCACGCCGCGACCGCACACAGGTCCGAAAATGAGCATTCCGCCGACGACGTCATCAACGAACGGCAGGCCGAGGTCGCGCAGGGCCTGCTCGACATCCTGCAGGAGCTCGCGAGCCGCCGGTGCGTGGTCGTCGCGGTGGACGACTTCGAGCACGTCGACTCGTGGTCGTTGCATGTCCTGATGTACGTGCTGGTGAGGATCGGCACCGCCCGCGTAGTCGCGGTGCTCAACGAGTCCACCGACGCCCGGCCCCGCTTTCCGGTGCTGCGATCCGAGATGCTGCGTCTGCCGCACGCCCGCCATATCCGCTTGCTTCCGCTGACCCGCGACGGCGTGATCACCATGGTCGGCGAGTCGTTAGGCAAGAAGGCCGCCGCCCGCCTCTCGGGCCCGCTGCACGAGATCAGCGGCGGCAGTCCCATGCTGCTGCAGGCACTCATCGACGACTGCGAGCGTTCTGCCCGGACAGGCGAGGCGCCCGGAGTCGTCGTTGCCGACGCGTTCCGCGGCGCAGTCACCCTGTGCCTGCGCCGCTGCGGCGAGGAGGCGGTGCAGGCCGCACGGATCCTGACCGTGCTCGACGAGACTCCTTCTCTCAACCTGCTGGCCCGTCTGCTGTCGAGCTCGGCCGAGACCACCAGCCAGCTCGTCGACCGGCTCAACGCCGTGGGCCTGCTCTCGGGGCGACAGTTCCGCCATGAGGTGGCCCGCGCCGCGGTGCTTCGCGACAACCCGACCGATGAGCTGCGCGAGCACGTCGCGCTCGTCCTGTACCGCTCCGGCGCTCCCACGGAATCCGTCCTCATCCAGCTGCTGGCAGCGGGCTGCCCCGCCGGCCGATGGGCCACCGATCTACTGCGGTGCGAGGCTCGCAAGGCGCTGGACGCCGGGCGCTACGAGGCCGCGTTGTCCTATCTTGACCTCGTCGGGGACCAGGCCGGCTCATCCCGGGAACAGGCCGAGGTTGACGCGCTGCGCTCGATGACCGAATGGTGGCTGCACCCGTCCGAGGCGAGGTACCGGTTTCCCGACCTGCCCGCTGCGGTCCGCGACGGGCATCTGCGCGATCGCGAGGCAGTCGCCGTCGTTCGCAACATGCTTTGGTACGGCCACTACAACGCCGCCGCCGAGGCCATCCGCGCGCTCGCCGGCCGGGACCCGAGCAGTGCCGAACAGGCCGCCTTCTTCGCCTGGCTCGCCTGCACCTACCCCGGTCTGGTGCCGGACACGCCGACTGTCCGCCTGACGGAACCGCTGAGTCCCGAGCTGCGCGCCACGCGGCTGCTCAGCGACCTGTTGCTGGGCAAACGGACCGAGGATGCCGCGCTCGAGGCCGATTACCTGCTACGCAGCTCGGCGTCGGCGGACGCCGTTCACTACCCGCTGGTCTCCGCGCTGGAGGTGTTGATCTACGCCGGGCACCTCGACGCTGCCGAACGCTGGTGCGCCGTACTGATGGACAACGCCGCCCGGGTGCGCAGCTCAATCGGTACCGCAACGTTGTCATCGCTGCGCGCCGAGGTGGCACTGCGCCGCGGCGACCTACCAGCCGTGATCCGCCACGCCAGCCTCGCGATGAACGCGCTCTCCGTGCCCGGCTGGGGCGTCCACCTCGGCGCTCCGCTGCATTGCCTGATCGCCGCGCACACCGCGTTGGGTGAGCTGGACGAGGCCGCTCGCCTGGTACAGCAGACAATGCCCCGGGGCGTCGCCGAGACCCGCTTCGGCCTGCTCTACTGGCACGCGCGCGGCCACTTCTACCAGGCCACCGGGCAAGTACATGCCGCGATCGAGGACTTTCAGGTTTGCGGCGAAACAATGCAGCGGTGGGGAATGGACCAGCCCAGCCTGGTGCCGTGGCGCACCGACCTGGCGCAGGCTCTGCTGCGCGCAGGCAAGGTCGACCGCGCGAGGATGCTGGCCGATGCCCAGCTCGAACTCGCCAGTCCCGATGCCGGCTCGGCCCGCGGGGTCGCGCTGCGCGTGCTGGCCGCCACCACATCCTCGCCGCGGCGGGCGCTCGCGCTGCTCACCCAGGCCGTCGAGGCATTGGAGAAGTGCGGCGACACCGTCGAGCTGGCCCGCGCGCTGAACGAGCTGAGCGAGAAGAACTACGTCGTGGGCAAGGCCGCCGACGCCCGCGTGCTCGCCCGCCGGGCCCGGCGCATCGCCGAGACGTCCCGGCTGCACCTCGGCGGCCGGTCCGTGCTCAGCGTGGTGCAGCCGACCGACACCGCCCACCAGGCCACGGCCGCGACGGACGAAACGCTCGCGCTCACCGAGGCGGAACGCCGGGTGGCCGTGCTGGCCGCGCAGGGGTACACCAACCGGGAGGTCGGCCAGAAGCTGTTCCTCTCGATCAGCACCGTCGAGCAGCACCTCAGCCGCGTGTACCGCAAGCTGAAGGTCAAGCGGCGCGCCGAGTTGGCCGCACGGCTCCAGCCCGCGCTGGCACCCGCTCGGATGTCCGGCGTACGCGCGACGGGCTGATCAGCGTCGGCGCCTGCCGCTCACCGGGCCTTCGGGTCCGGGAAGTCCTCGCTGGCCCTCGGCGTGCAGCACGCCGAGGGCCAGCGGCGCTGTCTGCGAGGGCTCGCACCGTAGCTCCAGCAGCGCGTCGGCCAGCCGACGCTCGCTCCGGGCCTGTGCCGGTCGGGTCTTTCACCCCGCACCCGTAAAGCCGTGCGCCATCGCAGCATTCGCTTTCGTGATCTTCAATCCGTCCGAAGGAACTGCGGTGGCCGATTCTTACTTCCTCATAACGCCGGCGCTGAGCCCGTACACCACTGACCGATGCCGGATGCCGGCTACCCGATCAGTGATCGGGATCGGAATACGGGCGTCATTTCTCCGTGACCGTGATCGCCAATACCGGGCACATCGAAACGGCATCACGGACGTCGCCTTCCTGTTCCGGTGCCGGATGGTCGGTTCGAAGGAAGACGACGCCGCTGTCCTCGTATTGGTCGAAAACGTCAGGTGCGGCCACGGTGCAATTGCCCGATCTGATGCACTTGTCCTTCTCCACGTGAACGTGCATGAGACTCTCCTTCTCGTGACTGCTGCTACCGGGGCGGGATGAATTACCAGGTCACCGGCAATTCGTGTACGCCATACGCAAGTCCTTCGTTCTTGAACTCCAGATCACTGACATCAACGGCCAGGGCAAGGGTCGGGATACGACGGTAGAGGGTGCCGTAGACGGTCTGAAGTTCCACCCGCACCAGCGGATGTCCGAGGCACTGGTGCATGCCGAATGCGAAAACGTTGTGCTTACGGGCGTCCCGATGCACGTCGAGCACGTCCGGGTCGTGAAAGACGGTTTCGTCCCGGTCGCCGATCTCGGTAGGGATGACCAAGCCCTCGCCTGCGCGGATCACCTCTCCGGCGATCTCGATGTCCTCCAGGGCCACTCGGCGGCGTCCTCCGTGGGCGATGGACAAGTAGCGCAGGAGCTCCTCGGTGGCCGAGGCGATCAGCTTGGGGTCGTCGGTTTCCCGCACCATGGCGAGCTGATCGGGATGCATCAACAGGGCCAGCGCGCCGAGCGTGATCATGTCGGCGCTGGTCTCATGGCCCCCTATCAGCAATATGAGGGCTATCATGGCGAGATCCGGGCGCGTCATCTGTCCGGTCTTGAGCTGTTCGGTGGCCAGCAGGGACAGCAGGTCGTCAGCGGGAGCGTCGAGCTTGCGGCCGATCAGCTGATCGAAGTAGCCGACCAGCTCCATCTGGGCCGCCAGCGCGGTCTCCTTCGTGCTCTGGCGGTGCATGAGGATGCGGCTGGTGCGCTGGAAGGATTCGCGATCCTCGTAGGGCACGCCGAGCACGTGACAGATGACCAGCGACGAAACCGGCAAGGCGAACTCTGATAGCAGATCGACCGGCTTGGGCTGGGCAAGCAGTTTGTCGATGAGGTCGTCGACGATGCGCTGAACCGTTGGGCGCAGTTTCTCGATCCGCTTGACGGTGAACGAAGGGCTGAGCATCTGGCGTTGACGGGCGTGCTCGGGGTCGTCTATGTTGATGAAGGCGCGGATTTCTGCCCGGCGATCCCGGAAGCTCTCGCTGACGTGCGGGTATCCCGGAAGCAGTATGTCGGAGCCGACCCGCTTGTCGGCCAGCAGGGCGCGCTGGAGGGCATGCCTGGTCACCAGCCAGGGTGTGCTGCCATCCCAGAGTCGGACCCGCGCAAGCGGCGCCTTGACTTGCAGGTCGCGCAGCCCCGGTGACGGGTCCAGCGGGCAGCCCTTCGCGCGGGGCATGGGGTAGTCGGGGATGTCATCCGCTACCTGCCCCTCAGCGCCGATCGACGATTGGGTCATGGTGACTCCTTCGCTCTGAGCGCGCGCCGTATCCAAACGGCATGAGACAGTCCTCTTAGGGAATACGCTATCGACAGCTCCTCGGAAGGGAACCCAACGGCCGAGGCAATAAGGTAATTGGCTCAGGCGATAAGGATATCGGCTCCTTAATAGGGGTAGCATCTCCCGAAAATAGGGCTCTGCGCACTACGTCTGAAACCGTGTTGGGGTGATCACGCTGCGGATGTGGTGGTGGTGACGGGGAGTGGGCAGGCCGGGCGGGTGGCGCGGGAGGCGACGTAGCGGGTGCGGGTCTGCTGGTGGACGACGTTGGTCAGGCCGTGGAGCACCGCGTTGGCGATCTCCTCACGCCACCGGGAGACGGTCTCGGCGAGGGTGACGACCTCGGGAACGGTCGCGCCGGTCGTGGCGGCGTACTCGAAGAACCTGGTCAGGGCCCTGTCGATGTCGGTGCGGCAGGTCGCGAGGCCGGTGCGAGTCGGGGAGAGCGCGAGCACGGCGCGCAGGTGTTCCTTCGTGCGCCAGGCGGTGCCGATCGCGAGGCCGGTGTCCCCGCCGAGGTCGGCGAGGCGCACAGCAGCTTCCCGCGGGCGGCGGGCGAGAGCTTCTCCTCGGCCCGGACGAGCAGCCCGCGGATCGTGTACTCCGGGTCGGTCGCCCTGCCCCGGCGGCCGCGCAGCTCGTGGGCGACCCGACGGCGTGTGTCGCCGATCGCCTTGTTCGCCAGCTGGCTGACGTGGAAACCGTCGATCGCGAGCAGGGCGTGGGGCAGCGCCTCGCGGGCGGCGGAGGCGTAGGTCGTGGACATGTCGATCGTGACAGCCCACCGCGATCCGCAGCCGACCGTCGGGCGGAACCGTCGCCGCGGCGGCCCAGGTACCCAGGGCGGTATCGAACGCGTCGGCGTCGAGGCGGGCGAATACCCGCCGGAACGTGGACTCGTCCGGAGTCCGCACGATCCCCAGCGCCGCCCACACCACCTCGCCGGCGTCGGCGGCCCACTCGGCGACCGCGGTGAACGAACGGGCTCCCGCCAGCACCGCGCACGTCGCCAACGTCAGGAGCACTGGTAACTCGTAGCAACGCCCGCGGCGTTTCCGTGGATCGGCGAGCCGGGCGAACACCGCCAGCAGACCGGCCGGTGACACAGGCGGCGGCACCGTGTCGGCGATCGAGGCGGCCAGCTGATCCAGAACAGGATCGCAGGCGGATAATGGCACGGCGGGCATGGCACCCCAGGGATGATCAGGCTGGCGTAGGAACCTCCATGATCACCCAGGTGTCATGCCCGTCCCACGTCAGGGCCCGACGCCCCGCAGACACCCACACCCCACCAACACCGCAACCCCTCACCACGAACTACGAACCGCTTCCCAGCAAAAATGCCGGGGCCCTGGGGGGCGGCCTACCTGCCGCTGGATTTGATGTCCCCGGCCGAGCGGATCGCGGGTATTTTGGAGGACGCTGGTACCGATCTGGTGCTCTGTTCTGCCTCCCGAACTGCCGGAGCCGCCGACCGCTGGCGCCGTCTGCCCTCGGAGGTGCGGGTGATCCGAGTCTCCGCGGGCGGCAGCGACTACTTTCCCGAGTTGCGACTCACCCGGGAATCACCGGCTTACGTGGCGTTCACCTCGGGATCCACCGGACGACCCAAGGGCGTTGTCGTGCCACACAGGGTTGTGCGGCGGCTGGTCATCGGATCGAAGTTCTGTACCGTCGAGCCGGGTGACCGGGTGGCCAATTCTGCCAATCCGGCATTCGACGCCACCACCTTCGAGATCTGGAACACGCTCACCGCTGGTGGCACTGTGGTCGTCTTCCCAGGACACGACCTCCGTTGGAGGTGTCACGATGACCGCGGTCGCCACGTACCCTTGACCGTCTCTGTTCAGGACACGCCAGATGCCCGTGAAGCGGTTGATGCGCCTACCCTGGACAATCAGCCCAGGAACCCGCAGGTCCGCGGCGAACGTGCCCCCGTCGGGGTCGACGCTGATGGCACAGTCGTCGAAGTCCAACCAGCGGCGGGTGAGCGGAAACCATGCTTTGGACGCGCTCTCCTTGGCACTGAACAGCAGGCGGTCCCAGTGCGTGCCTGGATGGCTTACGGCCAGTCGGGCAAGGAGCCGCCGTTCCTCCGGCCGAGCCACCGTCTCCTCTGTGCCCCAGGGAAGCGGGCCATGTGGTTCGGCGTCTATGCCAAGCGAGGTTATTATGGCAGCATGCGCCACGGCTGCGGCGCGATAGCCATCACAATGTGTCATGCTGCCGACGATTCCTGCTGGCCAGCGGGGAGCGCCGCTGGCCCAACCCGGACCCTCGCCGGTGGGCAGGATGGGTATCGGCGGTATCCCAACTTTGGCGAGCGCGGCACGCGCGCAGGCGCGGACCGCGCTGAACTCCCGTCGCCGCTTCTCGACGGCCCGGGCGACGACTTCGGCCTCCTCGGGAAACAGCGCGGCCGGCCGCGGATCGGCAAACGACTCCACGAGGGCCACCTCCGGTGGAAGATGGCCGCCAAGCAGGCTCTCTCCGGCAGCGGGCGCGGTCATGCTGGACCGGGCGGCCGGGCGCGGCATCGGGCGTCGCGACTCGGGTAAGGATTGGGGTGCAGGAAATATTCGTCGGTACAGACGACTCCCGCCTGATGTGCCATCTCGAACACTTCCTGCGGACCGCGAGCCTGACCCGCCGGTTCTCCAGGTACGTCTCGGCCGTGGCGCACATCGACTCCGTCCGGGGGCGACGCTTGGACATCGGTCCTATATCTGCGATACCTCGGCCTAGCTGGTGTTCGTCGGGGGAGTGGAACTGTCCACGATCAGGCTGGAAAGAGCCTGCCGGTTCCGGATGTTAAGCTTCCGGTACGCCCGGGTAAGGTGCTGCTCCACCGTACTGACCGTTATGTAGAGTTTATCGGCTATCTCGCGATTGGTATAGTGCTCCGCGGCCAGCGTCACTACCCGCCGCTCCGCGTCGCTTAATCTGGCGGCATGAGCAAAGGGAACAGCAGTGATGGAGCTGTGATGACTGTCGGACCTCGCCGACAACCGTCGGCGTAGTGCCTCGGCATGACAGTGACCGGCGTAGCGCCAAGCACGATCTCTTGTCCGTTTCGCGAGGCCCCGCTCCCCGAGCATTTGGTAAACCCGACCGAGCTCGGCAAGACTGTAGGCAAGCTCTAGCAGGTCGCCGTCTGCCTCCAGCAGCCCAGCCGACTCTCGCAGCAGTTCTGGCCGGTGCCTCGGCTCGACGGTAGCCGACAGTATCCGGAGTGAGATGGCCCGATGGCGGGGCGCTCCGGAGCCGAGTAGGCCCAGCTGGTTCTCGACCAGGTCCTTGGCCGTGGCCAGCTCACCAAGCCCGAGGTAGGCCTCGGCGGCATCAGTTCGCCATGGCAGATATGGTAGGTCCATATTCCATTCGTCCAGGGTCTCCTTGTACGCGAGAAAGTCACTAAGCGCAGTGTGGAACCGACCGCCCGAAAGATGGTAGCGGCCGCGGGCCCGCAGATAGAGCAGGCCGAATCGGGTCCCGTAGATCGCCTCGGGCACGGGCCGGACCAGCAACTCGGCTGCCTCCGACTGCCTGCCCATTTCTGTCAGCACATGCAGAAGGATGCTCAGCGGCTCCCCCACCGCCAGACCCCAGCCCAGCTGCGGCATGCGAGTGAGCGCGGCAGAAGCGAACTCGTGTGCGCCCAGCAGGTCACCGCGGCGGAGCGCAGCTTTCGCCCGGATCAGGGCACCCGATGCTCGCAGGATTGGGCTCAGCGGCCGGTCGCCCTCATCAGTGAGCCGTGTGAGCAGAGCAGCGGTCCGCTTCGTGGCGTCGGCCATGTCCAGCGCGGCGATGGCAAGCTCTGTGGCTTCGGTCTCCATACGGTCGCCGACCGAGTCGCAGACAATCTTCTCCACGACCGCGAAAATCTCCTCCCGCCTTTGTTGGGCGAGTAACGCCGGAAGCTGAACCGCCGCCTGCACCCATGGGCGACTGCGGGCCCCCGCGGCCAGGGACTCGAGACCTCCGGCCGGTGCCAACAACGCCTTGGCGGGCACCAGCGCCGGGCAGAAGAAAAAGAGCCATAGCAACGTCGCTGGAAGGTCGGATTCCGAGTCCGGCTTCCTTTGGAAAATATTTGAAAGCAGCCGGAGCACTTCCTCCGCCTCGGCCAGGCGACCATGCCACACGAGCCGGCGGATGAGGCTGGCCGCGGCGCGAGTACTTAGGTGCCCTTCTCGAGCGTACGCGAGAAGTTCGGTAAAATGGCGGCATGCCTCAGCTGGATCGCGTCGCCAGACAACGTCCACAAGCCGTGCCTTGACCGCGGCGCCTTGCGGCCCGCTCATGTTTGAGCGATCAGCAAGCTCGAGGAGCCTGCCAGCTAATTCCAGCTGATGATTGGTCAATGCTTCTTCGGCTGCCTCCTGCAACTCCGTTACCGCCCATGATCCCTCGGCTCGACCCGCCGCGAGGATGTAGTTTCCCACGACCGGCGCAGGCGCACCGACCTCCTGCAATGCGCGGGCGGCTCGTAGCTGCATGTCCGGCAGGTCGACAAAGGCTGGATCCAGCAGCAAGGACGTTTGTATTGCCGAATGCCGGATGCGGCCGTCGGCAACGAGTCCGACCTCCTCCAACGTGTCGACGATGTAGTTGGCTGATCTGATGTCGACGTCGATCAACCGCCCTAGTAGCCTCGCCGAGCCGAAGTCACCCAGAACCGCGAGCGCCCGGGCACCCTGCCGAATCGGGTCGTACACCCTGGCGACAATTGCCAGCGTGGCCTCCCTGAACTCCTTGCCGGGGCCCGGCGATACTGCCGGCTGCTGCCCCGCACTGGCCGAGGATGCGATACTGCAGTCTTCGACTAATGCCGTCACCAGGAGGGGGTTGCCGCCGCTTGTTGCGTGTACCGCGGCTGCCAGCCGATATGCGGTTGGCTTGTCGATCCGTCGCCTGAGGAGGCTGGTGACACCGTCGAGTGTAAGGCGGCCCAGCCGCAGGTGATCCGCATATGGTTGGCGGAGAAAGTCGACACAGAGATCTTGGTAAATGCTATCGACGCATGGTCGAGCGGCGCAGACAAATAGTGCACGGGTTCCCTTGAGGCGGCGGGCGAGATGGGCCAGGAAGTGCAGCGACGGCCAATCAGCATGCTGCACATCGTCAATCCCGATCAGTACCGGCCGCCGCCGTGCGAGCCCGAGCAGCTCTACGCACAGCTCGTCGACAACAGCTGACGGAAGCTGCCAGGAAGGAAGCGGCTGGTCCTTTGGACCGGAAATCAGAGAACTGGATCGAGCGGTCGGCCGGGCTGATCCAGTGGACCGCGCCCTCGCCGACTGGAGATCTTTGACTGTGGATTCGGAAGCTGGACCCGAAGCGCGGGTACACCCGGAGCTTCCTGGTCCGGATGCATCGAGCAACAGCTTGAGCCTCGCAGCCTTGTCGATACACATTGCCGAGCTGCTGAGTAGCTGGCGTAGGACGTTCAGTGGAAGATTCCGATTGAGGAAGGAAGAGGTTGCCAAAAGGACCGGAAACCCGGACTTCTCCGCGGTTGCGACAAAGGTATTGAGTAGTGCCGTCTTACCGACTCCGGTGGCGCCGCTGATGAGCAGAGAGCCAGCCCTTCCTCGGGTGCAGTCATCGAACATTCTTTCCACCGTCTGCAATGCCTCATCGCGGTCTACCAGGGTCATAGAAAGATCCTCCTCGGGAATTGTCAGACAAGATATCTGCTGGGCTCTGAACCTGTTGACTGCAGCGCCAAGAAGATGGGCCGTCGACGCATCCATCCGGCGGCATCCGATCACGGGACCACACCGCGGGCCTCCGTCACGATGACTGACACGTGATCGTAGTTACGCTGGTGTCCTTCATAACTCTGCCGCTACCGCCAGTTGTTGGCGAGCAGTTTCCTGAAGTCGCGGTGCGGCATCCTCGCCTACATGGCGATCTCCTCAGGGTGGCGATCCACTTGAAAGGCTTGCCCTCCCTTTTCCAGCGTTCGATGACTATCTCGGAGCGAAGCCACAGATAGTCGTTCTTGTGGATCATGAAAGAATGCTATGTTTCCACGGAAGCTCAACCGACCGAGTTATCGGCGCAAAACAGCCGCCGACTCTGCATGGCTAGATGGTCCGACCGCAGCGACGTGCCGGAGCGCGCGGCCGGGGCGGGATCGACAGCACCGCCGGCACGCCGGAAATCGGCAGAGCCGCGGCCCGGACCAGCGCAGATGGCGTCACCAACAGACCGCGAAACGACCCCGGGAAGAGGCGGGAAAATTCCGCCCGATGATCCGGAGATCGCCTTGCTGGGAGGGTTCTGCCCGCCGCAATCATATTTTCTGTTCGCAGTTGATGCTGGTCGACGGTTCGGTGCCCCGTTGTCGGCGCCCTGTCCGTCTGGCAGCTTCTGCACAGGGCAATGATTCCACAGCGGAATTGCTCGAATACAGGATGTACTTATAAGATATTCCGACTACTCGGGAATCTCTTCCTCCTCGGCGATGCCGAACCGGCACTCCTGGTACCGGCAGTGAGCCATTCCCCGCAACGGTCTGCCACGCTCCGTGAGCGTCACTGGCTGTGGAGAGTCCCGGCTGTGGGATCGGGGCGGTGAAAGACGAAACGCGGGGCCCCGGTAGGAAGCTGTCTTCCTACGGATCGACTTCCGAGAGGCCCCACGTCCCCTGTGAGTGTCACATACACCGCCGAGCTGCCCCTTGGCGATCACACTGTCGTGCGCCTGGCGGTACTGCTGGTCGCGGAACGCAAGCGGAAAGGTACCCGGGAGGGGACCCGTAAGCTCTCCCCCTGGGAACAGGCCGTGTTCGTCCTGCGCTGGTTCTGCGATGGGACACGGGTCAAACAGTTGTGCGACGACCACAAGGTCAGCAAGTCGGTCGGCTACCGCTGCCTGCACGAGGGTGTCGCGGTGCTGGCCTGGCAGGCCCCCGACCTGCGCAACGCGCTGCTCGCGGCCAAGGCCGCCGGCTACGAGCACGTGGTCGTCGACGGCACGGTGGTCGAGACCGACCGGGTCTCCGTCCCTGGCCCGACCAGCGGCGTGGACCTGTGGTGGTCCGGAAAAATCAGGAACCACGGTGGCAACGTCCAGGTCGTCTCCGCCCCCGACGACGGCTGGCCGCTGTGGGTCTCCGACGTCCGGCCCGGCCGGGAGCACGACACCACCGCCTTGCGCGCCTCCGGCGCCCTGCCGGTGCTCGTCGACTGGACCGATGCCGGCGGCGAGGTCCTCGCCGACCTCGGTTACGAAGGGCTACAAGGCCAGGTCGCGGTCCCGTACAAGAAGGCCAAGAACAGAGACCTCCCCGACGACCAGAAACGGCACAACCGGATCCACAACGCCCTGCGGGCCGTCGGCGAACGCGCGAACGCCCTCCTGAAGCACTTCAAGGCCCTGCGGAACGTCAGCCTCGACCCCTGGAAGATCGGCCTGATCGTGAAAGCCGCCCTCGTCGTCCTCCACACCGAACACGGTCGCACCACCTGACGACCAACACAGGCACACATCATTGTGACTACCCACCGCAACTACCGGTTACGGGGAAAAGCTCACTGGGTGACGGGAACACCGTCGGAGGGCAGCAGGGTAAGGCGCCCGAAGGACTGGTGTTCCCAGGACGTCGCGCGCACCAGGACCGGTAGCACCACGGCTTGGCGGTCCTCGTGGCGGCGGAGAAGCACGTTCATATCTCGAGACGAGCCGTACTCCGTCGCCAGCAGATCACGGCTGACCAGCAGCAACGCGACTTCTGCCTTACGCACGCCGGTGGCCATCCGTAGCCCGCTGGCTTCCTCGACGTCTTGCTGGACCGGGTGCATGTCGATCCCCGATAACACCCCTCCACCAGGAGCGTCCGCAGCGAGTCCGCTAACTCGACTGCGAAGGTGGCGTCGCCGGATGCATGCACGAGGAGGGCTCGTGGACCCGGCGCGCGTTCACCGTCATCACGGCCGAGGCTGTCGAGCTGGTTTCTATTCTGAGGAAAACGCGGGCTGTACTCGTCTTGTCCGACCGCGGAGCCGGGGAACACCGGCACGCCACGAGGTTTACGCCGTCCTCCCTGGACGGCGCGGAGCAGACGCTCCCGTGCTTCCGCCGCATCACTGGTCCCCGCGAGGTCGACCCAGGCCAAACCGGCAAACGCCGCCGGCGTCTCCACGGGCTGCACCCGGACAGGGATCAGTCTCTCGCTTTGGATCCCTGTCGAGGCCTCAGACATCACCGTTGTAGACCGGATATAGGCTGGAGAAACTACCGCGATGACCTTCTCCGCGCTGGTGAGCACGGTCTCCAGCTGAGAGATAAAGTTTCCGCCGGCGGTGAAATCCCATTGCTGCAGTCCGGCCGTGTAACCCGCGTCCTCCAGTTGCCACGCGATCCACTCGGCCCAATGCCGGTCCGCTGCGGTGTAACTGAGGAAGAAGTCCATCCTGTTGTCCATGTCGCCCCCGTCCGGCCAGAAGTGAAGCATATCGGGGCATCGCGCATATTCTCACTGACGCAGAGTAGTGAATATTACCGAGTGTCATCGCTGCTGGGATCTTCAAAGCCGCACGGTCATGGTGTCGACGGCACTGTTGATGACTGTCGTCGCGACTGTTGCCAATCACATCCGATCGGCGGATTTCGTATCCTGCCTGTCTGGATGGCTTTTTGCGCCGATGTTTCTGGATCTTCAGTCCGGTGTGGTGGGACTGGGGCGTGGTGCGGGACGGACTCGGGTTGAGGCGCTGGTGGCTGGTCGGGGTGTGTGACTACTACTCGACGTATGAGTATGGCTGGCGCATCGGACCGGGCTGCGCTGGCGCGGACGCGATCGCCGCCGTCCAGATAGCGATCGCTGAGGCGGCACGGCTCACCGGTGGCCGTCCACTGGCGGAGCAGCTCGCAGACCCGGCCACCGGCGAGATCTGACCGATCATGCTGGTCACCGACAACGGCGCCGCGTTCAAGGGCACGGTGTTCGCGTGGTTCCTCGCGTCCTGTCCCGAGCTGCTCCACATCCGCACGAGACGGCGCAGCCCCGGCCAGAACAGCGTCCGAGAACGCGCGTTCGGGTCACTGACATACGGGCACCTGTACCGCATGGAGATCGAGACCCTGGACGATCTCGCCCGGGAAGCCGCGGCCTACCGGCAGATCTTCAACCACATCCGGCCGCACGAGGCCCTCGGTTTCGACCGGCCGATCGAGGTCCACACCAATCCCGCCCGCAAACCCCTCATCAAGATCGAGAACACCCAACTTTCAGGTCGAGATTTCTGAGAAATGATCTTGAAGCGGGGCAACCGTCCGCATCCGCGAAGACGTTCTTCTTGACGCCGGCGCTGTCTTCTACCTCGACCGTGTCTTCGGCTCCGACCGCATGACTCTGCTGGCCGCACGTGATCGGCTTCAACGAAAGATCGCCGATCTGACCCGCCGACAGGACAACCTCCTGCGCCAAGCCCAGACCGGTGACCCGGACGACCCGTTCACCCAAGGGCTACGCCGCGCCTATGACGACCTCAATGTCGAACGCCGCGCCGCTGTCGACCTCCTCGCTGAGCTTGACGCCGCCGATGAGTCCGACCTCGCACGACCGGACCCGACAGCCTCGCGCTCCTGGACGCTCTGCCGCATCCGCGGCTCAGCCTCGACCGTGCGCCTGAGTAGCTCTCGTGTAGATGCTGTACGTGCCCCCGGTGGGATTCGAACCCACACTGTCGGTGGTTTGAGCACCGTCTCTCTGCCGTTGGAGTACAGGGGCCGCCTGGTTGGAGCGCGGGGCTCTCGGGTACTGCAAGCCGCTACCGGACCGCTTGATGTGCAGGTAGGGCTTCCTCTACGACTCTAGCCGGGTAAGGTGCGGATCGACTGCCCACCCCGGCGTTACAGCGGGTCAACGGTGTCATCCTAACCCTGCGAGACCAGGAGTCCGACTCGATGAGCCAGCCATCCTCGACCCCCCGCCGGGTGCTGATCGCCGAGGACGAGGCGCTGATCCGTCTCGATCTTCGCGAGATGTTGCAGGAGGAGGGCTACGAGGTGGTCGGTGAGGCCGGTGACGGCGAGATGGCCGTCAGCCTCGCGTCCAAGCTCCGCCCCGACCTGGTCATCCTCGATGTCAAGATGCCCCGGATGGACGGGATCGAGGCCGGTGCGCACATCGCCAAGGAGCGCATCGCACCGGTGGTGATCCTGACCGCGTTCAGTCAGCGGGAGCTCGTGGAACGGGCACGGGAGGCCGGGGCGATGGCCTACGTCGTCAAGCCGTTCCAGAAGAAGGACCTGCTGCCGACGATCGAGATGGCGATGAGCCGCTTCACCGAGATCGTCAGCCTGGAAGCCGAGGTTGAGGACCTGCAGGGTCGCCTCGAGGCCAGAAAGATCATCGAACGGGCCAAGGGTGTCCTGCAGACTGAGCACGGTATGACCGAGCCCGATGCCTTCCGCTGGATACAGCGCACCTCGATGAACCAGCGGCGCACGATGCGCGCGGTGGCCGAAGGCGTCCTGTCCGGCGAGGCGCTACCCGGTGAGGCGCCGGCCGGAACGTGATCGGCTCGTCGCTCCCGCCCCGGGTGCGACGGTGGGCAGGCGGCTACGAACCGAAACTCCAGATCTTCTCCATGCGGCGACGGGGGCTCTGCCGTCCGTCGCCGCATGCGCCTGTGCCTACGACGACGACGCCGTTATGGCGTTCGCTCTTGTGGGTGTGCGGATTCGGTTGCCACGACCCAGGCCGGGAAGACGACCTCCCACACCTCGATCAGCGATACGGCGTCCTCGTCACGCAGCCGCACGCGGTAGCCGCAGAAGCCCACCCCGTCCGGAACCAGATCCGCCCGCGGACGTGCTCCGGTCATCACCACCCGAGAGTCCGCACCCGCCACCAGACACCGCCGCTCGTGAACACCTTCCGCACCCTGCTTGGCCGTCTTGTCCATGAGCGGCGCTGGACCGTCCAGGACTTCCTCCATGAGTACACGGCCGCAGCTCGATCACTCAGGGTGAAGGCAGATGAGATCGGGGAACGTCAGGCCAAGCGGTGGATGGCCGGCACGCTCAAGACCCGCCCCTATCCCGTGGCCTGCCTGGTACTGGAAACGATCTTCGAGTATCCGATCGACGACCTATTGGCACCACCCGCCCGCGCACGCCGCAGCCCGACCGTCTACGCCCCCGCCCTTCCAACTTCAGGCGTCTCTTTACCACAGATGAACGTCCTTCCTGCCTACCCTGGTCGGGAGAAGAGCCGCAACGGCCCGTCTCCCGACCAGGCAGGACCGGAAGGGCTGAGTCTTATGGCCGCAGACGACCGCCGGCCTTGACCTCGGACAGATCAACGCGGCCATGACCCAGACCCGCACTGCGCTTCTCTGTGCCGACCGCGCCGGACACCCCGGCCTACGAACCTGGCTCCGCGACGAACAGTGCTCCATCACCCGCTGGGCGGGATAGCGCCCCACTTCGTGGGTCTCGCAGGTCACGGGCGTGCCGTTCCTCGTTGATCTCACCGTCTCGCCGTAATGGATCTTCCGGCA
>NZ_CAUVXP010000066.1:0-29582 GCF_963555955.1 Protofrankia sp. Cas3 | reverse complement strand
GCGGGTCTCCACCCGCGGGGGCTGGGCCGGCAGGGTGGGTTTCTTCCTCCGCGGTGTCGCCGAACAGGCCCGGGATGCGGTGCGTCGTTCCGTCTCGCTACAGAGCCTGCGCGACGACTACCGTGCCCGAGTCAGCACCGCGCGCTCGTCCGCGCTGTTGGGAGTGCTGGTGGACGCACTGTTCGACGTCCCGGCACTGACCATCAGCCGAGCTCGGGGCATTCTCGCTGTCACGCATCGTTCCGCCAGCCTGACCGTCACGAAGTTGGTGGAGAGCGGAATCCTCACGGAGGTACCGGGCCGCGTCCGCAATCGCCTGTTCGTCGCGAACGGCATCCTCCAGGCGATCGAAGGCGACCCAACCGCACCCCTTCCGTAACACATCCATCACGCCCCGGCGTTGTGATACCTACCTATCACTGGCGCTAGCTTGTGATACCAAACAGCCCTGTAGGTATCACAAGGCCACCTGACACCTGCGCCCGGCGGGCTTAAAACGCGTCGGCGGGACGGTACACCCCCCAGACCGCGCGCAGAGCGTGACAGACCTCACCGACGGTGGCGCGGGCGCGCAGGGCCTCCTTGAGCGGATAGAGGACGTTGTCCGTCCCCTGCGCGGCGGCTTTGACCGCGTCCAGGCAGCGTGTCACCTCGGCGTTGTCGCGGTCGGCCCGCAGTGTGGCCAGCCGGGCGGCCTGGTCGGCCTCGATCGACGGGTCCACCCGCAACGGCTCGTAGCGGTCCTCCTGCTCGGCCCGGAACCGGTTGACGCCGACCACGGTCCGCGAGCCGTCCTCGATGCCCTTCAGGACCGCGTACGCCGAGTTCTCGATCTCGTTCTTCTGGTAGCCCTGCTCGATCGCGGCGACCGCTCCCCCGCGCTTTTCGACCTGTTCCATCAGTTCACGGGCGGCGTGCTCGACCTCGTCGGTCAGCGCCTCGACCGCGTAGGAGCCGGCGAACGGGTCGACGGTGGCGGTGATGTCCGTCTCGTAGGCGAGGACCTGCTGGGTACGCAGCGCCAGCGTCGCAGCCTTGACCGTGGGTAGGGCGATGGCCTCGTCGTAGGAGTTCGTGTGCAGGCTCTGGGTGCCTCCCAGCACGGCCGCGAGGCCCTGCACCGCGACCCGGACGAGGTTGACCTCGGGCTGCTGCGCGGTCAGCTGCACGCCGGCGGTCTGGGTGTGGAAGCGCAGCATCATCGATTTGGGGTTGGTCGCACCGAAGGTGTTCTTCATCACGTCCGCCCAGATCCGGCGGGCGGCGCGGAACTTCGCCACCTCCTCCAGCAGGGTCGTGCGGGAGACGAAGAAGAACGACAGCCGCGGTGCGAACTCGTCGACCACGAGCCCGGCCTCGATCGCCGCCCGGACGTAGGCGATGCCGTCGGCAAGGGTGAACGCGATCTCCTGGGCGGGGGTCGCCCCGGCCTCAGCCATGTGGTAGCCGGAAATCGAGATCGTGTTCCACTTGGGGATCTCGTTGCGGCAGTAGGCGAAGGTGTCCGAGACCAGCCGCAGTGACGGCGCCGGCGGGTAGATGTAGGTGCCGCGAGCGATGTACTCCTTGAGGACGTCGTTCTGGATCGTCCCAGTGATCTTCGAACCCGGAACGCCCTGTTCCTCGGCGACCAGTTGGTAGAGCAACAGCAGCACGGACGCGGGCGCGTTGATGGTCATCGACGTGGAGACCTGGTCGAGCGGGATGCCGTCGAAGAGCAACCGCATGTCCTCGATCGAGTCGATCGCCACGCCGACCTTGCCGACCTCGCCGTGCGCGATCGGCTCGTCGGAGTCGAAGCCCATCTGGGTGGGCAGGTCGAAGGCGACGGAAAGCCCGCCGGTGCCGGCGGCGACGAGCGAGTGGTAACGCTCGTTGGACTCCCGCGCGGTGCCGAAGCCCGCGTACTGCCGCATCGTCCACGGCTTGCCGGTGTACATGGTCGGGTAGACGCCCCGGGTGAACGGATACTCGCCAGGCGCGCCGAGACGCTCCGACAGATCCTCAGGAAGATCGGGTGCACCGTACACAGACTTGATCGGCTGGCCGGACTCCGACAGACGCTCGCTCATGGCCAGATGGTAGGGAAAGCCGGCCCCCGCGTGCGCGCCTCACAGTTGCCACGCGCGTCACCGCCGCCTCCACGCTGATCAACACGGCGGCCTGCGCTTGGGCCGGGGCCTGCGCCGGGGCCTGCGGCAGGGAGGGCCAACCCGATAATCCGCATCGCGGATACACAAAACAGATAATCCAGACAATACATCGTGCCTTCTTCGTCTTTCGTCGACTGTGCACACATCGGAAGCCCACAACGTCTACTCTTTTCCACGGGAGGCTCCACGGCTCAACAGCTCTTCGCCGCCGGTCGAACCAGCGCACCGCCGCGCCGGTTCATATCGCCCGACCGCGAGGGGCATGCCCGGAGCCCGACGGGCGGGTAGGCCAAACGGTGCGCGATCACGGCTCCTTTCGCGCGTCCACAGGCCCGAGTCAGGACGGGAACGGGGCTGACCCATGACCCACAACGCCATGACCCAGTTAACCGTGGAGACGATCAGGGCGGAGCTCGTCGCACTCTCGACCGGACGTGGTCTGAACCTCGAGAAAATAGCCGGCTCACCTCTGGTGAAACTACCGGGAACACCAGGTGAATGGACCGACGGTCAGCGCGCGACGGCATTACAGCGAATCATAACCGAGTGCTGTCACGCGCTATCCCAGGAAAAGCTGCGCACCGGGGCACAGGTCGGTTTCAACATCGACGGTGAAAATCCGGGCGATCCGTCCCTGACCGCCCGTATCGACGCACTCGCCCGCCGGCGGGGCAGGCACGAGCGCACCGTTCGTGAATGGTTCTATCGGGGAACGAGCGAGGTGGCGCTCCTCCTACAGCAACGGGTCGCGGAGCTGAACATCCGCGACGGCTGGCGAGAATATCTTGAAAACGACGGGATCGGAGATCTTCTGGAAGCCGGGTCGCACCGGTTCTCTCTCGACCGGACCGAGATCCTGGTCCGGCTCTCCGGTCGGTTCCTCACGGAAGTTCTGGTGTTCCGGTCGCTGGTCGCACTCGACGACGGTGTCGATCATTACGTCGCCACGTCCCGCTATCACAGCGACCCCCGGCCCGGCGTGGTCTTCCTGGAACCACTGGCAAACTGCGTGGTCCGCCGGTCCGCATTCACCTCGAACGGGCACCAGGTGTCCGAACTCGAATTCCCGGCGGCTCTTCCGCCCGGCCGCCGTATTTCCTTTGCCTACCGGCTGCGGGTGCAGAGCGACCGTGAGATGGTCCCCGTGCTGAGTTATGTGCCGAAAGCACAACAGGACAACCGGTATATACTGCAGGTACAGTTCGATCCGGCGACGACGCCGGATCGGCTGTGGTACTTCGCCGGTGTGCTCGGCCCGGAGACCCGGCTGCATCCGGACAACGAGCATCAGTGGCTCCGGCCGAGCGGTCTGGGTTACGTACGCAAGGGCTTCGTCGAGCTCTCCCGCGGCCTTCACTACGGAGTGGCGTGGGACTGGCCGCTCTAGCCGGGGCGCTTCCCCCGTCCCAGCCGGGCGCTTCCCCCATCTCCCAGGCAAGGTCCCCGGAGAAGCTACAGTCGCCGCATGCGGCCCACCCTCCAGGCATCGGATGCCTCGGCCTCGGCGGCGCGTCTGGCCGAGCTCACCGGGATCGAGCGTCATGACGTTGCCGTGATTCTCGGGTCCGGATGGCTGCCGGCGGCAGACGTGCTGGCCGCGGCAGGTAGAACAGCCGGCGAGACAACCGTTACCGAGCTCGGTGGCTTCGTGCCGCAACGCGCGCCCGGCCACGCCGGGAAAGTTCGTTCCGTCACGCTCGGCGGGCGCCACCTGCTGCTCTTCCTCGGCCGGGTCCACGCCTATGAGGATCATGATCTGTCTGTTGTCACCCACAGCGTTCGGACGGCGTGCGCCGCCGGCGCGTCCACGGTGGTACTCACCAATGCCGCGGGCGGGCTCCGGGAGGACTACAGCGTCGGCCAGCCGGTCCTCGTAGCCGATCATCTGAACCTCACCGGGCGCAGCCCACTGATCGGTCCGCGGTTCGTCGATCTCACCGACGCCTATGCCCCGCGTCTGCGTGACCTGGCACGCACTGTCGATCCCACCCTCACCGAGGGGGTGTATGCGGGCCTGCCTGGGCCGCATTTCGAAACGCCGGCCGAGATCCGGATGCTGCGGACGCTCGGCGCGGACCTGGTGGGCATGTCAACCATCCACGAGACGATCGTGGCCCGGGCCGAAGGCGCCGACGTGCTCGCCCTGTCTCTGGTGACCAACCTCGCGGCCGGTATGAGCGGCACGCCGCTCGACCACCGTGAGGTGCTGGCCGCCGGTGCCGCCGCCGCCGAGCGGATGGGCTCGCTGCTCGCCGCGGTCGTCACCAGGCTCTGAGCGGGCCCGCCGCGGTGAATGGTCGACCCAGCCGACCCAGCCGACCCGGTCGACCCGGCCGACACAGTCGACCCGGCCGCCAAAGCCGACCCGGCCGCCATGGTTGAGGCGGATTGCGATCTCGTCGCCCGGGTCCGGGACTGGATCGCGGGTGACCCCGAGCCCGCCGACCGTGCGGAACTTACCCGTGCGCTCGAAGCCGGTGACCTTCCGGCCCTGCGAACCCGATTCTCCGGTGCCCTCCGGTTCGGCACGGCGGGGCTGCGGGGGCCACTTCGCGCCGGTCCCGCCGGGATGAACACCGCGGTCGTCCGACGTGCGGCGGCGGGACTCGCGGCGTGGCTGCGCTCGCCGGATCCGGGCCGGGCAGCGCCGCTGGTCGTCGTCGGCGCGGACGCCCGGCACGGCAGTGAGCGGTTCGCGCTCGACAGCGTCCGGGTGCTGGCCGGCGCGGGACTACGGGCCGCCCTGCTGCCGGTGCCGGTACCCACGCCGGTGCTCGCCTTCGCGGTACGCCAGCTCGGCGCGGACGCCGGGATCATGGTTACCGCCAGCCACAATCCGGCAACCGACAACGGGTACAAGGTCTACCTGGGCGCACCGGCCGCAGACCCGGCAAACGGAGCGCAGATCATCGCTCCGGTCGACACGATGATCGAAGCCGCGATCGACGCCGTCGGACCGGCCGCCTCCATCCCCTTGAGCGATGACTGGACGCGACTCGGTGACGAGATCCGGTCCAGCTACATCGAGGCGGCGGCGCTGTGGCCCGCGGGCGACATGACCGGCGGCACGACGAGCGACGCGACGGACGGCATGACCGACGGCATGAGCGTCGCCGCGGACCTCCGGGTGGCCTACACACCGCTGCACGGCGTCGGTGCGGACACGCTGCGTGCGGTGTTCACCCGCGCGGGGTTCGCCCCACCGTTCATGGTCCCCGAGCAGGCGCGACCCGACCCGGACTTCCCGACCGTGGCGTTCCCGAACCCCGAGGAGCCTGGGGCGATGGACCGGGTCCTCGCCCTCGGCCGGGCGGTGGCCGCCGACGTGGTCATCGCCAACGACCCGGATGCGGATCGCTGTGCGGTCGCGGTGGGCGAGCGCATCCTCACCGGCGATGAGGTCGGGCTGCTCCTTGCCGACCATGTGCTGCGTACCCGCCCCGGCCCGGTCGCGACGACGGTGGTCAGCTCCCGCGCTCTGGCCACGCTCGCAGCCGCGTACGGCGTGGCGTGCATCGAGACCCTCACCGGCTTCAAGTGGATCATGCGGGCGGGCGCTGGCCTCGTTTTCGGGTACGAGGAGGCGCTCGGCTACGCGGTAGCGCCCGGCCTCGTCCGCGACAAGGACGGGATCACCGCGGCGCTGGCCATCGCCGGGATCGCCGCGGCGGAGAAGAGCCGTGGTCGCACCCTGCTCGACCGGCTCGACGACCTTGTCCGCCGGTGCGGCCTGCACGCCACGGCCGCGGTGTCGGTCCGCATCACCGATACCGGGCAGCTTTCTTCGATCATGAGGATGCTACGGGCGGAGCCCCCGACCCGCATCGGCGATGCAGCGGTCGTCGACGTGCGTGATCTCGCTGCCGGCCCGTCCATCAAAGACACCATCAAGAACACCATCAAGGACAGCAAAGTTGCCGCACTACCAGCTTCCGATGTGCTGATTTTTCGCCTCGCGGATGGCGGACGGGTGGTCGTGCGTCCCAGCGGCACCGAACCAAAGATCAAAATCTACCTGGAAGTAACCGTCCCGGTCGATCCCAGCGCGGACGCAACGGCTCTCGCTGCCGCCCGCAGCCAGGCCGATGCCCGCCTGACCACCCTGCGAAGCGCCGTCCTGACGATCTTCTCCCAGTGACCTCCCCGCGCCTCCAGATTGAGAACGCCCGGCGATAGCCCCGCGACGCCGCGTCCCTATTGCCGCACGCTCTTTGGGAACGATGTGAATCTGGTGTTGTGGCAGGAGCATCAGATACACATCGTTAAGAGCGCCCGGCAATAGGCGTCACGTGAGACGTCGGATGGTGGGCCGACCCTCCCAGCGGTAGGCGATCCGGGCCCTCTGGATCAGACAACGGACAGTGGCGATCACGTCCGGCCTGCTTGCCCGCGCCGGTGTCGACCTCAACCCGTCTCCCTGAATGAGCGGATGCAACGAGATTGCCGCGATAGGACCGTGAAGATCGACGTATAACAGAATTGCCGATCAAGAATCATGCATCGATGTGAGCGATCGTCGACACCAGACCGCTACCGCCCGCGTCTGGCGCGCCGACCGTGCCACACGGCCTCCTGCGACCTCAGGACAGGGTGTCGGGGTCGTCCCGCCAGTCCGCCGCGATCGCCTGCACCGCCTACCACACATATGTTCTCACCGGTATCGCGAAGCCTGCTCTACTGCGATCCATTCGCTGGCAGGACGAGCGACGAAGGTTGGTGTGGCGGGCCGGTTTACCAGCGGGTCTTGGCCCACCGTGCCGCGTCGGAGATCAGCGCTGGCAGTTCTGCCGGTGTGTCCAGTTCGGCAATGTCGGCGATCGGTACCCACTGGGCGGCGCAGACTTCCTCCAGCTGTGCGGTGAGTTCGCCGGACAGTACTCGCAGCACATACACCAGGTCTATGTGCTGGTGGACCCCGATCGTGGAATCGCTGACCTGCATTTCCAGGATCGCGTACGGCGGTGCATGCACGGTGATGGCCGGGTGGGCGAACAGCGGGTCGCACACGACTTCCGCGGTGACTCCGGTCTCCTCCCGCACTTCGCGAAGCGCGGCCTGGGCCGGGTCTTCGTTGGGGTCGATGTGCCCGCCCGGGTAGAGCCACTGGCCGAGTGTGTTGTGGTGCACGAGCAGCACCTGCCCGTGGTCGTCGAAGACGATCGCGGACGCGGTGAAATGCCGGAGTGTGGTCATGAACGCCGCCTTTCGGTGTGGGGCGTGGCCCCGATGTTCGGGCCTGCCGCCGACAGTCTCGACCCGATGAGACTCTCCGAGCAGGGTTGCAGCGAGGGCCGTGATTTGTTCGAGCTCGGGTTTGATCTCTGGTGCGGCAGCGACGAGACGCTGGTGAGTGGCGATGAAACGGCGGGCCTCGGCAGGATCCCATGGACGGTTTCGCTCGTCTTGTAGTGCCGCGTGACATCCTGGCACCCCGCTCCACCGTCCCGCCGAATCGCGGACGTTGTGGTAGAGGGGATGCTCGCCCCGGCGTATGACCCATACTTCGTGGACGAGCGATTCCCTGTCGACGCCTTGGGCGATATCGGCCACGGCCCGGTAGCAACGGTCATGACCCCCTGGGGTCGAGAATCTCCCGCGGCCGTTCGCCTGCTGCTGCCGGACGTAGCGGTCAGCCGTGCCCTGCCGGCTGACCGCTTCGGGGACGGCCAGGATGACGACGTGCACCCGATATCCGGCGGCGGCGAACAGTTCGGCTGCCGAACGGAAACGCTCTTCGCTGGATGGGGCCATCTCCACGAGCGCGTCGGCGCTTCGCTCCCGCACGTACTGGTGCCCCATCGTCTGCCAGCGCTCGTAGTCCCGACGGATCCGAGCGCCTGCCGTGCGAGGATCTTTCTCCAGGAGGCGGAGGTACGTGGGATGGTAGGCCTTGTAGTAGTCGCTGCAGAAGTGTGTCGCGCCTCCTCGCTGGTCGAGCGCGTGCTTGAGGATGCTGGCGGTGGGCGTCTTGCCGGCGCCTGGTTGTGCCATCAGGTACACCACTACCGGCTCGGTCTGAGGTGTCGTTCGTGCGAGCCGCTGCGGCACGATCATTTCTTGGAAGATGAATTCGTGGAGGTCAGGGTCGAGGGTCTCTTCAAACTGGTTCATCCTCGCCCCGCAGTCAGTTCCCGAAGTCGTTCCGCGTAGTCCTCGGTGACACGGACGATTGCGTCGTGGTCGGTCGCGAGAAGTGTCGTCTGGTCTTGTACGCAGGCGTTCTGGGCCAGCTTCCACCGGTCGATTTTTGTCGCGTCAGGGCGGGGCTTTTGGCGCTCCTGCACGATTTTCTCGCTGTACCAGGAGATCAGCCGTCCAACGGTCTCGACGGCAACTTCGTACGAGACCGCCTCAGCGGATTCCCATACCCGCATCGAAACCCCCGACAGAACACTTCCGTCGTCCCAACGTTCCTCAATGGTCATCGTCGCTCCAGCGGGCTTCAGGTCCGTCCTCGGACGTTTGTTCACAGACCTGGCCTCGGTCTGCGGTGTTCGGTCTGCGGCGGCGGTAACGGTGGCACCTGGCGGGTTGGTGTCCGGGTTGGGGTCGGAGGGGCAGGGAACGCGGAGGCGAGCGCGAAGCTCGGCTCCAGCCGTCCCACAGCTGCCATCTCGTCCTGAAAGTCCGGATCATCTCTGCGCATCGCGGCGACCTCGGAGACCGCACGGCGAAACGCTGTCCGGTCCGCGGAGGACCAGGTCCTGGATCGTTCGGCATCCAAGGCAGCGCGCGTCGATGGGGCGTCGCGCCAGGGGCCGCCGGGTGAGACCAGCTCGTTGCCGTAGACGAGCTTGTTGCTGCGCCGGATGACCATTACCACGTCGGCGTGGCGTCCCTGGTCGATACGGTCCGCAGTCGCCGTCTTTCCCGGACCCGGTTAGCCACCCACGAACACCGCGACCGGCCGCTCCTGCGGTGTCCGGCCAACGAAGAAGAAGGGAACGATCTCCTCTCTGAAGACCCGTTCGTGTTCATCGGGTGGCAGCTGGTACCGGGTGAGCTCGACGTCGCTCACCGCGGGACGGCCGGGAGCGTCTTGAGCATCGTTACCGCCTGCTCGGTGACCTGGCGGACCTGTTCCGGATCATCGACGCGCAGCGAGCGCCGGATCTCGGCGATGCGTTGCCGTTCCGACAGCCAGGTCTCCACGGACCGCGCGTCCGGGCCGGACTTTTCTCGTTCGGCTGCGATGAGCGCGCTCAGCTGGGCGACGACCTGGTTGAGCGCGTCCACCGCGACTTCGAAGTTGATCGATTCTTCCAGAGACCACTCTGAGATTCGCAGGTTCCTTAGCCTTGACGACTCCGGCATGTCGATCATTGTGGTTTCTCCTCGCTGTCCGGGACTGTCCGACGCTCGGTGCAAGCGGTCATGCCATTTGATTGGCGGTGGGGTCCAGGCAGCCCCAGAAGGTGATCGTTAACTCGCTGAGCGGTGCCCTTCCAGGGAGTGGGGCGCATGTAGAACCCGTCCTGCGGGCCCCGGCGCGGCGACGTTGCAATCCCGGCTGCCGGCCCGGTCGAGGACAGCTCCGACACGGCGCAGTCCTCAACACCCGCACCGACGATCCCGGCCGGCCACGCGAGCGGTGAAGGCCGCTGTGTGCTCAGCCTGCGCGTACTCCCGCCGATTCACCCTCGCCCCCGCTGCATCGTCGCCCCGCACCCCCGGCCAGACTCGCCGATACCGGCCACCACGATCACGATTACCATTGGTAGACTTATCGTGACAGAAGGCGTCAACAAATGTGACAGAAGCCCCGGTTCCCTGCTCCGCTCCTACCAGACCCCCAACGTCCGCCGGTTCGGCGAATGGGTGCTGGGCACGACCCCACCCGACCCGGCTGTGACCACTCGGCTGGATGTCGACCTACACGGCTGATGTGCTCGCAGAACGGGCCGTTTCCTGTGACAATGCTGCCTGTCGCAGGAAACGGGGAAGGGCCGAGGGCAGCCATCCAACCATGTTGGTGCGCTGACTCCGGGCCGGAGGGGGCACTTCAGGGCTGGGACGTGTTTCGCGCGCCGTGGCCGGAGCCGACCGATATGTCAGGTCGGGCCCCAGAGGGTGGTGGCAGGATCAGGCGCTGTGTCCGATAGGGGCGCCTCGGGCGGGGGGCCAGCGCCGGGGTTGGACTTCCTCATCTTCTACACCGCCGTGGATCAGAAGTGGGCGGAGTGGGTCGCCTGGCAGTTGGAGGACGCTGGCTACCGGGTGCTGATTCAGGCGTGGGACTTTGTGCCCGGGTCGAACTGGCCGGCGCGCATGCAGCAGGGCATCGCCGACGCGCAACGCACCATCGCCCTGCTCTCTAACGCCTACCTGCGTTCGGCGTACGGCCAGGCCGAGTGGCAGGCTGCTCAGGCCGCCGACCCCCGGGGATTCGCCCGCAAGCTACTGCCGATCAGGCTGGAAGGCTGCCGCCGCCACGGGCGCGACGACGCCCACACCCACACCACCGGGCAAGCGGACCCCGACCCCGCCGACCCGGCTCGCCACCCACACCCCCAACCGGTTGCGGCGGCCCCCGCGAGGGCCAGGATCGGCGTGGCCGCGACCGCGCTGGAGCCGCGCCGGGGCGACCAGCCCCGGCCGCGACACCGCTGGCCCCGCCGGCTGCGCCGCCCCCAGATCCTCGCCACGCTCGCCGTCCTGACGGCCGCTGCCATCACGGCCGCCGCGTTGATCGCCGCCGAACCGGGCCACCCATCCGCAGGCGCAGCCCTCAAGCACACCACCACCCCGTCACCATCTCTTGGCCCCATCTCGCCCCGCCCGCTCGGCCAGCCGCTGACCAACCACACCAGCGCCGTGTAGTCGGTGGCGTTCTCCCCGGACGGCCGGATCCTGGCCAGCGGCAGCGTCGACAACACGGTGCGGCTGTGGCAGCTGCGCTAAGCGCCCCCGCGCCGGGCGGTCGTCGGTCGGGCCTGGCACCTGGTCCTGTGACAAGGATTGTTGGCACAGGAAAACCGGCCGGGACGATCTCCTGAGCTGCACGGACGCCCGACCAGAGCGAGACGTCACCCCGTAGTTATCACAGGAACAGGAAGGAGCGGGGCCGATGGCGGCGACGGCACGGATCCCCGCCGGGCACTCCCTCACCGGCCCGGCCGGGGGCCGATACGTCGTTGATGCGCGGGGACAGTCAGACCGCGCCGAACTGGCGGTCGCCGGCATCCCCGAGACCCGGGACGATGAAGGCGTCGTCGTTGAGCCGCTCGTCGATGCTCGCGGTGACCACCCGCACGTCGAAGCCGCTCGCGTCCAGTGCCGCGATGCCCTCGGGCGCGGCGAGCACGCAGATCATGATCATGCCGGTGGCCCCGCGGTCGGCCAGCAGGTTCAGGCAGTGTGCCGCTGATCCACCGGTGGCGAGCATCGGGTCCAGGAGCAGCACCGGATAGCCGGCGAGGTTCTCTGGCAACGACTCCAGGTAGGCGTGCGGTTGGAAGGTCTTCTCGTCCCGGGCCAGGCCGATGAAGCCCGTCCGCGCCTCGGGCAGCAGGCCGAGCGCCGCCTCCAGCATCCCCAGCCCGGCCCGCAGCACCGGGATGACGATCGGTGCCGTGGCCAGCCTGCGCCCGCTGGTGGGGGTGAGCGGGGTGGCCACGGTGTACCCGACGGTGACCAGCTCCCGAGCAGCCTCATAGATCAGCATGGTCGCCAGTTCACGCAAGGCCACCCGGAACACGGGCGGTTCGGTGCTCTTGTTACGCAGCACCGTCAACCGCGCCGCTACCAGGGGATGTTCGACGACGTCGACCCGCACGATTCGTTCGCCTCCTGCACAGTGCCATGGTCCCGTTCGCTTCCACCCGCAATGATGGGCTGCATGGCAAGCATCTCCCCCGGTGAGGACCGTCCAGGCGGTGAGGACCGTCCAGTCGGAGCCGGCGGATCCGCGCCTGGCGCTCCACTGCCGCGCCGGTCCGAACTGGCCCGGATGATCGATCACACTCTGTTGCGTCCCGAAGCCGTCGGCGAGGAGGTCCTCGCGTTGTGCACCGAGGCGACCGAGCTCGGAGTCGCCACGGTGTGTGTCGCGCCCACCCACGTCTACCTGGCGGCCGCCGCGGCACGTCGTAGCGGCCCGGACGGCTCACAGGCCCGATCGGCCGATCCCGCATTCGCGGTCGCCTCGGTGATCGGCTTTCCGCACGGCACCCACCTGACCGTTGTCAAGGCCGAGGAGGCACGCCGGGCGGTGGCCGACGGCGCGGACGAGATCGACCTGGTCATCGACCTGGCCTGCGCGATGGAGGGGAACTGGCGGTCGATCGAGACCGAGATCGCGGAGGTACGGCTGTCGGTCCCACCGCACGTGATCCTCAAGGTGATCATCGAAAGTGCCCTGCTCCCGGACGCGAGCATCGCGGCGGCCTGCCGGGCGGCCGAAGCGGCCGGCGCCGAGTTCGTGAAGACCTCGACCGGCTTTCACCCCGCCGGTGGGGCGAGCCTGCGGGCGGTACGGGTGATGCGGGCGACGATCGGTGGCCGGCTCGGCATCAAGGCCAGCGGCGGCATCCGCACCGCCGAACAGGCACTCGCGTTCGTCGAGGCCGGCGCGACCAGGCTCGGCATGTCCGCCACCCGCGACGTCCTCGCCGCCGTCCCCGAATAGGGCCTGAATTCGGGGACCCTGGCACTCGGACGGGTCATCCCGTGTCATTTTCGGGCCGACACCTCCTTCGCCGGCACATCCTTCGGCGGCACATCCTTCGGCAGCACATCCTTCGCAGCCGTCGCTGCCGCTGCCTCCGGCGACGCCGCCTTGGCTGACACTGCCTTGCCCGACACCGCCTTGCCCGACACGGCCTTCGCCGGCGCTGGCTTCGGTGACACTGCCTTGGCTGACATCGCCCTGGCTGACAGCGCCGTCGCCGACATCGCCCTGTTGGCTACGTTGAGAAACCTTTCGTTCGCGGCGGTGAGCTCCGCGGACTCGGCGTCGGCCTGCTGCGCCCAGGCATCGTAGGTGTCGCCAGCCCGATAGCCTCGCAGCACCTCGGTCAGCCGTTGCGTGCTTTCGACCGCCTCGTCATAGTGCCGTACGACGGCCGAGGCCGGGCCGAATCTGATACACAGCCGCCCATAGGCGGTGCGAGCCGCTTCGTTTGCCTCGTTGCGACGCTTGAGGCATTCTCGTGCCTCGTCGTCGTTGTCCATGATTCCCCGGGACCACAGCCCGATACATTGCCCGGTGGTTCGCTGGGATCTCGCCAGCTGCTCGGCGGCGAAGTCGAGCACGTCAAGCCATTCCTTTCCAATGGCGAGCCGTTGCGACCGCCGCGACTCCCGTCGGCCCGCCAGCGCCAGGATTCCCGGCACGCCCAGGCCGGTCACGGCCACGCTGACAATCGCGAGTACCACTACGTCCGACATGATCAGTTATGGTAGCGGATCAGCCCGGCCCATTGGGACCGCGCGACCTCGCGAGGTCGGCCCGAGCTGGGCCCGCGTCCTCGGACGCAGGCCGTGCCGACGGGCGGATCAACCCACCGGCTACCTGTTCACGCAGGCGGCGAGGTGGTCGTTAACCAGGCCACATGCCTGCATCAGGGCATAGGCTGTCGTCGGGCCGACAAAAACGATGCCGCTGGCTTTCAGTGCCTTCGCCAGCGCCACCGACTCAGGTGTGGAGGCGGGTACGTCGGCGATCACAGCCGGTGCCAGCGGGGCCGCTGTGGCAGCGGGCTGAAACGACCAGACCAGTTCGCCCAGAGGGCCAAAGGTGGCGCGATCATAGTTCTTTCGCGCCACCGGAGGCCCCGTCCCCCGGAGCAATAATGGCACGTCCAACGCCAGGACCGCGCGGGCATTGCCAACGGTCGCAAGAATCTTCCGCCGGTTGCGGACTATGCCCGCGTCCGCCATCAGCCGCTCGACATCAGCCGAATCGAATGACGCGACGACCGTCGGATCGAATCCCGCGAACGCGCGCCGGAAAGCCTCCCGCTTGCGCAGGATCGTCAGCCAGGAAAGACCGGACTGGAATGCTTCGAGGCTGAGGCGTTCGAACAGGCCGACGGTGTCGTGGACCGGACGCCCCCATTCCTCGTCGTGATAGGCGATGTACTCGGGCGCGGACAGTGCCCAGGGACAGCGCGGACGGCCGTCCGGCCCGGCCGCGACGCCGGTGCGCGCACGCTGCGGGCGCCCGGTGGCTGGAGCCGGGACGACGGGCACGGCATCGGCATCGGCATCGGCATCGGCATCGGCCGACCGGCTACCCACCGGAGCGCAACCGTGCGAAACCAGGCTTGATCACATCGTTGATGATGGCGAGACGCTGATCGAACGGAATGAAGGCCGATTTCATGGCGTTCACGGTCAGCCACGAAATGTCCGACCAGCCGTAGCCGAAGGTATCGACCAGAGTGGCGAACTCACTCGACAGCGTCACACCGCTCATCAACCGGTTGTCGGTGTTGACCGTCACCCGGAAGTGGAGCCTGCGCAGCAGACCGATGGGATGCTCGGCGATGCTGACGCACGCCCCCGTGTCCACGTTGGACGTGGGGCACATCTCCAGCGGCACCCGGACGTCACGGACGTAGTTGGCGAGCCGCCCGAGAATCACATCACCGTCCGGGTCGATGGCGATGTCATCCATGATCCGAACTCCGTGACCGAGACGGTCAGCGTTGCACCACTGCAGCGCCTCCCAGATCGACGGTAGCCCGAACGCCTCACCGGCGTGGATCGTGTAGTGCCCGTTCGCCCGCTGCATGTACTGGAACGCATCCAGGTGGCGGGTGGGCGGGAAGCCGGCCTCGGCACCGGCGATGTCGAAACCGACGACACCCCTGTCCCGCCACCGGACGGCGGCCTCGGCGATCTCCAACGACCGGGCCGCGTGACGCATGGCGGTCACCAGGGCACGGATCTTCAGCCCGGTCCCGGCCGAACCGGCGCGGAAGCCGTCCAGAACCGCCTCGATCACCGCGTCGAGTGCGAGCCCGCCTTCGACGTGCAGCTCTGGAGCGAACCGGACCTCGGCGTAGACGACGCCGTCCGCAGCAAGATCTTCGGCGCATTCTCGGGCCACCCGAGCGAGCGCGTCCGCGGTCTGCATGACCCCGACGGTGTGGCTGAACGTCTCCAGATAACGCACCAGTGACCCGCTGTGGGCGCCACCGCGGAACCAGGTCGCGAGCTTGTCCACAGCCACGGTGGGTAGGGCGTCGTAGCCGACCTCGTCGGCGAGTTCGACGACGGTCGCGGGACGAAGGCCGCCATCGAGATGGTCGTGCAGCAGCACCTTGGGCGCCCGACGGATGGCGTCCAACGACGGTGACGGGGCGGGCGCGCTCATCGTTCGACCGTACGGGAGCCGCGGGTCGGTGCCCACAGCAGACTTCCCCGCGCCGCGGGGAATTATTGCGATCATGCACGGTAGGACACACGGTGCTCTTCCGCGATCCGGTTCTGATCCGTTACCGTTCGAAACATGTGTTTTCCATCAAGCAAAGACGAAAACCGTCCATCACTGGATGAAACGGATTCAGGCTCGGGCTCGGGCTCGGGCTCGGGCCCGACGGTGATCATCCGCGACTTCATCGACTACGTTGCCGAGTACCTTGATCGCGCCCGCTCCGGCGAGGCATTTCTGATCATCAGCGACGGGCAGGCGGTGGCCCGTCTGCTCCCGCCCGAGGATTTCGACCCGGTGGTCGCCGGTCGGCCAGGCGGTTGGCGCCACCCCGACCGCCACCTTGCGCCACCACGTTCCCCACGCGAGGTCACCACGACGGGAAACCTGAGAAAATCCATCCACAGACAGACCCCGGCGGCATACCGTTACGGTGTGAGCGAGCCTGGTGCCGCGCCGTTCTGTGACGACGAATACCCGGAAGCCGAGCAGGAAGCCGACCGGCAGGCGATCGACGCTGCCTGGGCTGAGCCCGGCGAAAACATCCCCTTCGAGGTCGTCCTTGCCGAGTTCGGTGACACCGACCTGCTCGCGTCCTGAATTGCCCCGCTCACCGTCACCGCTGACCACCCTCGGTCCTACAGGTGGATGCGGTCACGGATCAGCGGTTCGACGACCGGGGGTGTGTCGCCGATCTCGACGGCGTTCGTGAGCGCTTCCAGGGCGGCCGGCAGTCGGGCGGGATCGTGGGTGTGGAGCTCCAGCAGCGGCGACCTGGCGCTGACCCTGTCCCCCACAGCCGCCAACCACCGGACACCGGCGGTCGCCGACACCGGATCCTCCTTGCGGGAACGGCCCGCCCCGAGCCGCCAGGCGGCAACCCCGACGGCCCTCGCCTCCAAGGTGCGCAGGAAACCGCCGGCGGGCGCGTACACGGTCTCGACATGCTCAGCGCTCGGCAGAGCGGCATCGGGGTCACCACCCTGCGCGGTGACCATCCGACGCCACGTGTCGTACGCCGTCCCCGCCGCGAGGACGTCCGCGGGGTCCGCGCCGCCGTCCAGACCGACCAGCGCCAACATCCGCCGGGCCAACGCCACCGTGACCTCGACCAGGTCGGCCGGTCCGCCGCCACACAGGGTCTCCACGGCCTCGGCAACCTCAAGGGCATGGCCGGCGGTCCGTCCAAGGGGGGTGTCCATGCCCGTGAGCAGCGCCTCGGTCGCCACGCCTTCGGCATTCCCCAGCTCGACCATGGTCTCGGCGAGCAGCCGCGCGTCCGCAGGTGAGGTCAGGAACGCCCCGGAGCCGACCTTGACGTCCAGCAACAGCGCGGACGTCCCCTCAGCGATCTTCTTGCTCATGATGGATGACGCGATCAGCGGAATCGATTCCACTGTCCCAGTCACGTCCCGAAGCGCGTACAGCTTGCGGTCGGCGGGCGCGAGCCCGGCGCCGGCAGCGGCCATGAACCCGCCGACATCCCGCAGCACCGCACGCATCCGGTCGGGCGGGAGGGCCGCCTGCCAGCCGGGAATGGCCTCCATCTTGTCCAGGGTCCCGCCGGTGTGGCCCAGCCCACGCCCGGCCAGTTGGGGCACTGCGGCGCCGCATGCCGCGACAAGGGGAACCACGACCAGCGAGACCTTGTCACCGACCCCACCGGTGGAGTGTTTGTCCACGGTCGGACGACCCACCCCGGACAGGTCGAGGCGTTCACCGCTGGCAACCATCGCCGCGGTCCAGCGGGTCAGTTCCGCCGGCTCCATGCCCCGCCACACCACGGCCATCAGGAAAGCCGCCATCTGCTCGTCGGCCACAGCTCCGTCGGTGTAGGCGCGGACCAGCCAGTCCACGGCGTCGTCGGACAGCCGACCGCCGTCCCGCTTCGTCCTGATCAGGTCGATGACGTGGAAGGTCATGGCCGGCCACCGCCGTTCGCCGGTCCGCCGATCGCGGCGGATTCGGCACGGATCTCGACGGGTTCGGCACCGGGATCGGCGGGCGGTGGCAGCGCGGTGGACCCGAAGGCCGCTGGAAGAAGATCGCCGAGCAGACGCGGACCATCGGCCAGCGCTACCTGAAGATCCGGACCGCCGTGTTCGTACAGCAGTTGGCGACACCGACCGCAGGGTGCGAGCGGGGTACCGGCAGCGTCCACGCAGGCGAACGCGACGAGCCGTCCGCCGCCGGACGCATACAAGGCGCCGAGCAGGTTGCATTCAGCACAGAGCGTGAGCCCGAAGGAGGCGTTCTCGACGTTGCAGCCAACAACCAGGCGGCCGTCGTCCACCACGGCTGCGGCGCCCACCCGGAGGCGGGAGTACGGAGCGTACGCACGGGCCGCAATTTCCCTCGCCATCCGCCGAAGGTGCTCCCAGTCGACAGCGCCCGCCGCCGGTGTCTCTTCGCCACCACTCGGCCTGCTCACCCGGAGACCTCCCTGTACCCGTCACATGCACCCCGCGCCCGCGATGCGGAGCTCAGCATCCCCCAGACGGGCATTGCGCAGGAAGCGGCATCAGCCGCCAGCACCAGCCGCCAGCACGGCATTGACCGGCAGAGGGACGGACGCTGCCCGGTAGAGGCACCGCGTGTCGGGATGCTGACTCCGTGGGACATGCCACTGCCAGCCGATGTGACGATGATTACGAGTGCCCGGCAAGAGGGGCGTGGCGTCGCGGACACCGGTACCGACGGCAAGCAGGTACCGGCACGACCCAGGGACGGGCAGGACTCAGGGACGGGCAGGACAACTGTCGACACCTTCGTCCCGGGCACCGGCTCAGGCCGATGGTTGGACGACGGGCACCACTGTGATTTCCTGTTGGTAGCCAGTGGAGGACGCAATGGAGCAGCGGTCCGCCGACCTGGCCGCACCCGCACCCGCACCTACGACCGGGGACAACGTCGAGCCGTCGACCGTCGGTCAGACCGTGCCTGTCACGCCGACACCTGCCACGCCGACGCGGCTGAGGCGGCTGAGGCGGCTGAGACGGCTGAGGCGGTTACGGCCGCAGGCGCTGATAGGATCAAGCTACCTGCTGCTGGCCTTTGCGCTCACCATCAGAGTCTGGTCCGAGCCCGCCCGGAACATCATCGCCGGTAATCCGAACGACACCGGCCTGTACTGTTGGTGGCTTGCCCACACCGCGCATGCGGTAACCAGCCTGTCGAACCCGTTCATCACACACCTGGCAAACGCGCCAGAAGGAATAAACGCCCTCTGGAACACATCCGTCCTGGTTCCAGGCCTGATACTGACCCCGCTGACCATCGTCGCCGGCCCGGTGGCATCCTACAACGTGCTGGTCGTCCTGGCATTCTTGCTCTCGGCGTCGGGCGCCTACCTCTTTGCGCGCACGCTCGGCGTGCGGACGGCCCCAGCCTATGTCGGCGGCGCTGTGTACGGTTTTTCGCCGGCACTGGTGGCGGCCGGTACGGGGCATCTGAGCCTGGTTCTCGCACCGGCCATCCCGCTGTTACTCTGCCTGGTCACCGATATCGTCCGGCAGACTGGCCGGCCGCTACGAAAAGGCCTCCTGCTGGGCACGGGCGCCGGTCTCCAGCTGTTGACCGGTGAAGAGGTCCTGTTCATCACCGCGGTGACGGCCACGCTGGGACTTGCCCTGCTGATGGCGAGCCGGCCGGAATACGTCCGCCGTGCCGGCGGGTCCGCCCGCGCACTGCTGATCGCTTTCCTGTCCTGTCTCGCGCTGACCGGCATCCCCCTGGGAATTCAGTTCTTCGGATCTCCACGAAGCCACGGAAGCCCGTTTCTCACCAATTTCTTCAAAAGCGACCTGACGGGATTCTACGTTCCTTCCGCGCGGCAGTTACTGGCGTCGGCGGCACAGACCGAGCGGGCGGCCGCCTATCAGGGCGGCGCACCGGAGTACATGGCCTACCTCGGCTGGCCCCTTCTGATCATCTGTGTATCCGCGACCGTGATCGGCTTTCGTGACCTCAGGTTACGCATAGCCGGGCTCACCGGCGTGGCTCTGGCGGTCCTGACCCTGGGCAGCACGCTGCTCGTCAGGGGTATCGAGACGGGCCTGCCACTGCCGTGGCACCTGGTCGCCCGCATTCCTGTCTTCGACGCGGCGCTACCCGACAGGTTTGCTCTCGGCACAGCATTGATGGCGGGACTCGTCCTCGCCATCGTTCTGGATCGGTTACCTTCTCAGCTCGACCTCGGCGGTCCGCTCACGGCAACCGTGGCCGTCGCTGTCGCCGCGGTATGCGTCCTGCCGCTGGTCCCGCGGCCATACTCCGTCGAACGATCACCTGATGTTCCGTCGTTCTTCACCACCAACGCCATTGAGATTCTCCCAGCGAATTCGAATGTACTGGTCCTGCCGTACCCGAGCGGGGTCCAGACCGCGCCACTTTTCTGGCAGGCAGCAGCCCGCTTCCATTTTTCGATGCCCGGCGGGTATTTCATCGGCCCGGCCGAAGACGGGCAGGCATTCATGGGTGGCCGAACGCCGACGGCGACGGCACGGTTCTTGACCGATGTCGGGAAGGGCATGTCCTCCGAACCCCTGACCCCGGCCCGGATCGCGCAGGCACGGGACGATTTCGCCCGCCTGCGGATACGTGCCGTCATACTCGGCCCAACCCCGCACGCGGCCGAGCTGCGCGACACGGTGACGTTTCTGGTGGGGAGCCAACCGACATTCACCGGCGGCGTGTACGTCTGGCTGCCGGCGTGACCCGAAAGCCGGATCGCGAGCAGCGTGATCACGGCCATCGGACCGGTCGGTCCCGGTACGGCGGGCGGGACACGCGGCCCAGGGCGCTGTCCGGTGCTGTCCCAACGCCCGACAGCGCCCGACAGCGCCCGACGGTTCGGCCGGAGCCGGGCATCCTCCCATCCGGTGGTGTGTGATGAAGTGGACCAACCGTCGACCACGCGGGCTTGGCGACCACAGGCACCGACACCGTGACCCACCGGGACGGTGGTACCCGCAAAGGTCGGCTACATCCGCGACGATGGGAACGAGGAGGTGAAACGGACGGATGCCGCTCTACCCTGACGCGACGCCCGAGGCTGAACAGCCCGGGGCTGGACGCAATTCACGCCCGCGCCGCCTCATCGGGGGTCGTTACCGGCTCGGTGACGAGCTCGGCCGCGGCGGCTTCGGCGTGGTCTATGCGGCCACCGACGAGCTGCTACAGCGCGAGGTCGCGGTCAAGGAGATCCGCCTTCCGCCGTCGATCTCCGCGGACGAACAGGCGGTCCTGCGCACGCGAGTCCTTCGCGAGGCGCGCTCAGCCGGCCGGCTACACCATCCGGGCCTCGTGTCGGTCTTCGACGTGCTCGATTCCGACGACCGCCCGTGGATCGTCATGGAACTGGTGGACGGTCCGTCGCTGGCGGACATCATCCGCAGCTCCGGGCCGCTGCCCCGCGAGCGGGTCGCCCGGATCGGCATCAGCCTCGGCTACGCCCTGGAAGCCGCGCACCGCAGCGGCATCGTCCACCGTGACGTGAAGCCCGCCAACGTACTGATCAGTGCCGACGGACGCGCGCGGCTGACCGACTTCGGCATCGCGCTGTCGGCCGGGGATCCGACGCTGACCCGGACCGGTGTTCTTCTCGGCTCGCCGTCCTACATCGCCCCGGAGCGGGCGCGCGGCGGAGCGGGCGGTCCAGGTAGCGACATCTGGGCACTCGGCGCGACCCTGTTCACCGCGGTGGAAGGAGGGCCGCCGTACGAGTCCGACAGCGCCATTGCGACGCTCACCGCGATCGTCGACGGACGGCGCCAGCCGTTCCGGCTCGCCGGCGCCCTCGCACCGATCATCGATGACCTCATGGCGGCGATGCCGTCGGCCCGCCCAGCCCTGCCGCGGGCGAGACAGCGGCTGCGGGAGGTCGCTGAGCGCGAGTCCGTACGGCGTCCGGCCGGCATCGGCGCCCTCGACCCGGACCGGGAGGATGCCGGGCAGGCGGCCGCTCATCCCAGCGCGGCGTCGGCCACGGCACCGACCGCCGCACCAGCCGCCGCACCGGCCGCCGCACGAGCCGCCGCACCGGCCACGATCACCTCAATCCCGATCGAGGCCGGGACGGCTGTGGCTACCCCAACAGCCGGTACAGCCGCGGCGAACACGGTCCTGCCAGCCGCACCCGGGTCGCTGCCTGGGGCGGCCTCCCGGTCGGGCACCAACCAGCGCCGGCGGCTGGTGGCCGTCATCGGCACGGCACTCGTCCTGGGCGTGGCCGGGGCTTCGGCGGCGGTACTGGGCTCGGGCGTGGACGGGTCGACCGGCAACCGCGCCGAGTCGGCTGCCGCGTCCAGCGGCACGGCAGGCCCATCCGGCAGGGCAGGCCGATCCGGCAGCACCGGCCCATCCGCTACGACAAGCCCATCGGGTACGGCCAGGACCTCGGCCCCGGGCGCCGCGGATGCGGCGTCACCCACTGACGCGGCGGCAGCCGATGATCCAGGCCTGCCACCGACGGACCCGACACCGGTGGCACCGCCCGCGGGCTGGCAGTCCTATCGTGGCTCCTCCGGCTGGTCTGTCGCCTACCCACAGGGATGGGAACAGCACCCTGCCGGCGGCACCGAGCGAATCGATTTCCGCAATCCTGATACCGGGTCCTACCTGCGCATCGACACCTCAATGCAGGCGAATCCATCCGCGTTGGTGGACTGGCAGGCGCACGAACCCGGCCTGCGCGCGCAAGTACCGAACTACGAACGGCTGCGGATTGCGCCGAGTGACGGTGGGGACGGCTCGATCCAGGCGGACTGGGAGTTTGTCTACACCTCCGGAGGCAAGAAGGTGCGCGTCCTCAATCGCGGAGTTGTTCGTAACGGCCACGGCTACGCGTTGTACTGGTCGACATCCGACGCCACCTGGTCAGCCGACCTGGCGTTGATGTGGCGGCTTTTCTCGACGTTCCGGCCAGGCCCGTGAACGGCGACCAACGGACCTCGCTGGGCGAGGGCGGCCGAAACAGCCAGCAACGCGTCTGCGAGACTTGAGAAGATGGCCAGATCGACACGCCCGCCGGACGACTCCTCGCGTCACAGCACACCCCGATATGTATCTCAGCGCTACCGCCTGGATACTCCAATCGGTCGCGGTGGCGCTGGTGTCGTGTGGTGCGGCGAGGATGAGCTGCTCCAACGGCCGGTAGCGATCAAGGAAATCCTTGTTCCGCTCGCCGGCACCCAGGTCGAGCGCGATGCGATCCGAGCGCGGGTACTGCGTGAAGCCCGGGCGCTGGCCCGTCTACACAGCCCGGCGATTGTCTCCGTCTATGACGTGGCCGAAGAGGCCGAACGTCATTGGATCGTCATGGAGCTGGTGAACGCCGACAGTCTCGGCGAGGCCATCCGCACGCACGGTCCACTGCCGCCGGCACAGGTCGCGGCGATCGGGCTCACCCTCGTGGACGCGCTCGCCGCCGCGCACTCCGCGGGCGTGCTGCACCGCGACATCAAACCCGGCAACGTGCTACTCGGCCGGGACGGACATGTCCGCCTGACCGACTTCGGGATTGCGGCTACCGAGGGCGACTCTACCCTCACAGGCACGGGCGCGCTCGTCGGTTCGCCCGCCTACATCGCCCCCGAACGGGTGCGTGGTTCCTCCGGTAGTCCCGCGAGCGACATGTGGGGACTGGGAGCCACGCTGTACGCGGCGGTGGAGGGGCAGCCCCCGTTCGAAGGACCGGAAACCTACGCGGTTCTCACTGCCGTGGTGGAGGGACGCAGGCGTCCGTTCGTGCTCGCCGGCCCGCTGCGCGACCTGCTCAGCGACCTGCTCGACCGGCCCGCGCCCGAGCGTCCGGAGGCACCGGAGATCCGTCAGCGGCTGGCGCCGATCGCCCAGGGCGCCGCGGCCGTACCCGCCGCCGTCATCAACGGCCGGTCGAGACCAGGGATCAACACGCCGGACCACGGTGGCCACGCGCCGGTCGAGCCCGATTCGGCCGGTCTTGAGGACGTCGGCGGCGATCTGCTGCCCACCGGGGACTCCGACGCCGACGCCGTGGCCCTGAGCCCCACCACGGCCGGCGGAACGACCGCCGGCCCATCCGCGGCCAACGCCGCTGGCAATCTGGCGGCCTACGCCGATGGCGATCTGGCAACCGATGGCGATGGCGATGACGACGGCCCGACCGACATCGGCGGCGTGGTCGGTACAAACGGAATCGCCGAGGTTGCGGTCGGTTCCGCTGTGCGCGAGAAGCCGCGGACCGCGCTGACCGTCGGGCTGCGCAAGGACTCCTCGCCAGCCGGCGCGGCGGGAGTCACGGGTACCACCGCTCTGACGAGTCGTCGGGGCACCGCCGGCCCGCCGGGCTCCGCCGGACTCGGCGTCGACAGACGTCCCGTGCCGGACGACGGTCTGGAACCCGTCTCGGGCGACATCGCGATCGGCCCGTCCGGGGTACTCCTTGATCGCTTCTCCCCGAATGGCAGGCCGGCGTCGAACATCAGCCACGGTGGTGAAGCTCCGGTCCGACGCGGTGTAATTATTGCCGTCGCCGCCGCGTCCGTGGCGGTTGGCGCGGCGATAGCGCTCGGCGGGATCCTCAGCCCCGGCACCGACTCCGGCCAACCGCAGGAGCCCAGCGGGAACGGCACCCTGGCTGCGGCCACCACGGCGGATGATCAGTACAACCTCAATCCTCGGGTCCTCCCGACCGGCGTTGCACCGTCGCTCAGGTTTTCTTCTGGCCGCAGAGCGTCACCGACAACCTCCAGTAGCCCGACCGCGGCGCCACCGGTCGCCACTGAGGCGGTGACCCCCAGCCCGACCCCCACCAACGTCGCCCCAACCCCCACGACGCCGGTCGTCTCGCCCACTCCGACGGCACCCCCGAGCACGTCCCCTGCTCCGGCACCTACAACAGCTCCGCCGGCTACTCCGTGACGCCCCGAAGCCCGCACGATCGGCGGGTCCGGACGCTACCGTCCGGGACAAACCATGAAGGCGATCACTTTCTGTGACATACCTCACCTAAGTGTCACGGGAGCTAGCATGCCCCCCCATGGGGTCAGCACTAACATCGAGTCCACACAAACCATCATCCACATGATGTCTCAAGGCGCCTTGGGGCCGCCCGAACCTGCCACGTCGGCTTCGCTCCGCCTGCCGACGCGAGAGGCTCGGGCCAGCTAAGTTACCGCGAGTCACCGGACGGAACGATCAGGACCAGCCTGTCGGAAGGCAGGTCCGGAGGAGCTTTCAGTGCCGAAGGCACCAGCGGGAACGCTCTACCGCGGCCGTGAGGGGATGTGGTCCTGGGTTGCCCACAGGATCACAGGCGTACTGATCTTTTTCTTCCTGTTCGCCCACGTCCTGGACACCGCACTCGTGCGGGTGTCACCGTCGTCCTATGACACTGTGATCGCGACCTACAAGAACCCGATCGTGAACCTGATGGAGGTAGGGCTGGTAGCCGCGGTCGTCTTCCACGCACTGAACGGGATCCGGATCACACTGATCGACTTCTGGGAGTCCGGTCCACGTTTCCAGCGTCAGATGCTCTACACGGAGATCGTCGTGTGGCTGATCCTCGTCGTCCCCGGCACGTTCTTCATGCTCAAGCACACGTTTGAGACCCTGTTCGGGAGCGCGTCCTGATGGCGACAACAATCGACGGCGCCACCGGCCCGGCCCTCGAGGCACCGCGCAGCCCGCGGCGCCGGCCGGGCAGCCCGAAGGCGCGGACGAACTTCGAGCTCTACGCGTGGCTGTTCATGCGGGTCTCCGGGATTCTGCTGCTCTTCCTGGTGCTCGGCCATCTGTTCATCATGAACATCCTCGATGGCGGTGTGCAGCGCATCGGCTTCGGTTTCGTCGCGGGCCGCTGGGCCTCGCCGTTCTGGCGGACCTGGGACCTGCTCATGCTCGTCCTCGCTGAACTGCATGGAACCAATGGGCTGCGAACAGTGATCAATGACTATGCCGATCGGCCGCAGTCCCGGTTCTGGCTCAAGATGTTGCTCTACGTGTCGGCAACCCTGGTCATCACGCTGGGATCGCTGGTCATCTTCACATTCGACCCGAACATCTCCTGATGGCGCCTGGGAAGGCGGAGGTCCAAGCGGTGCAGGTTCACAAGTACGACACGGTCATCGTGGGCGCCGGCGGCGCGGGGATGCGCGCGGCGCTCGAAGCCGGCAAGCGTTGTCGCACCGCGGTGCTGACCAAGCTGTATCCCACGCGCTCCCACACCGGCGCGGCCCAGGGCGGCATGTGCGCAGCTCTGGCCAACGTCGAGGAGGACAACTGGGAGTGGCACACCTTCGACACGATCAAGGGCGGTGACTACCTGGTCGACCAGGACGCCGCCGAGATCATGTGCAAGGAGGCCATCGACGCGGTCCTCGACCTGGAGAAGATGGGCCTGCCCTTCAACCGCACGCCCGAAGGCCGGATCGACCAGCGTCGCTTCGGTGGCCACACCCGTGACCACGGCAAGGCGCCCGTCCGACGCTCGTGCTATGCAGCCGACCGTACCGGTCACATGATCCTGCAGACGCTCTACCAGCAGTGCGTCAAGAACAACATCGAATTCTTCAACGAGTTCTACGTGCTGGACCTGCTGCTCACCGAGGGCGTCGTGGCCGGGGTGGTCGCCTACGAGCTGGCCAGCGGCGAGGTACACATCTTCCGAGCGAAGTCGGTGGTGTTCGCCAGCGGTGGGTTCGGCAAGGTGTTCAAGGTCACCTCGAACGCGCACACCCTGACCGGCGACGGGATGGGCATCATCTTCCGGCGCGGGCTGCCGCTGGAGGACATGGAGTTCTACCAGTTCCACCCGACGGGCATCTGGAAGATGGGCATTCTGCTCACGGAGGGTGCTCGCGGTGAAGGCGGCATCCTGCGAAACAAGGACGGCGAGCGCTTCATGGAGCGCTACGCGCCGACCATCAAGGACCTCGCACCCCGCGACATGGTGGCCCGGGCCATCTACACCGAGATCCGCGCCGGCCGCGGCTGCGGCGTGAACGGTGACCATGTCTATCTCGACCTGACCCACCTGCCACCCGAGCAGCTCGACGCCAAGCTCCCGGACATCACCGAGTTCGCCCGCACCTACCTGGGCATCGAGCCCTACACCGACCCGATTCCGATCCAGCCGACCGCCCACTACGCCATGGGCGGTGTCCCGACGACCATCGACGCCGAGGTGCTGGCGAACAACACCGACATCGTCGAGGGCCTGTATGCAGCCGGTGAGGTCGCATGCGTGTCCGTGCACGGTGCGAACCGGCTCGGGACGAACTCGCTGCTGGATATCAACGTCTTCGGCCGCCGAGCGGGCATCGCCGCCGCCGAGCACGCAACCGCGACGCACAGTCACGCCGAGCTTCCCGAGGACCCGGCGGTCTTTGTCGACGGGCTCCTGACCAGGCTTCGCGACGGCGCGGGTACGCAGAACGTGGCGGCCATCCGCAGCGAGCTGCAGGAGACGATGGACGTCAACGCGTCGGTGTACCGGACCGAGGCGACGCTCAAGCAGGCGATCACCGACATTACCGGGCTGAAGGCCCGCTACCAGCAGGTCGGCGTCACCGACCGGGGCCGGCGCTACAACACCGAGCTGTTGGAGGCGGTCGAGCTGGGCTTCCTGCTCGACCTCGCCGAGTGCCTGGTCGTGAGCGCACTGGCCCGCAACGAATCACGCGGCGGGCACTCGCGGGAGGACTATCCGAACCGGGACGACGTCAACTTCCTGCGCCACACGATGGCCTACCGCTCCGGGCCGCTCGCCGCCGGCTCGCCGGAGGCCGAGATCCGGCTGGACTACAAGCCCGTCGCCATGACCCGCTACGAACCGATGGAACGCAAGTACTGACAGGGCATGTACTGACAACGCACGTACTGAAACAGAGATCGGATCCCGCTGGCCTGCCAGGCCGGGGCAGGGCTTTGATGTTCGGGTCATCCAGAGCGCGGCCTATGATGTGGTGGCCTGCACTGTGGGTCTGATGTGAGAAAGGTCCGGCGTGACTGTCACCGACGATCTATCAACCACCGCACCGGCCGATCCGGGGCCGACCACAACGGCCGGGCGGACTGTCACGCTGAAAATCCGGCGCTTCAACCCGGAGGTGAGTGCCGAGCCGCAGTGGAAGAGCTACACCGTTCCCTTCGACCCCAGCGACCGGCTGCTGGACGCCCTGCACTACGTCAAGTGGAACCTCGACGGATCGCTGTCGTTCCGGCGTTCCTGTGCCCACGGTGTGTGCGGTTCCGACGCCATGCGGATCAACGGTGCGAACCGCCTCGCCTGCAAGGTGCTGGTCAAGGACCTCGGCGCGGAGATCTCGATCGAACCGATCAAGGGACTTCCGGTCGAGAAGGACCTCATCGTCGACATGGAACCGTTCTTCGACGCGTTTCGGGCGGTCAAGCCGTATCTCATACCCGAGGGCCACGAGCCGACCCGCGAGCGGTTGCAGTCCGCGGCGGACCGGGAGCGCTTCGACGACACCACGAAGTGCATCATGTGCGCGGCCTGCACGACTTCGTGTCCGGTGTTCTGGAATGACGGGGAATACTTCGGTCCGGCCGCGATGGTGGCCGCGCACCGTTTCATCTTCGACAGCCGGGACGCAGGTGCCGACGAACGGCTGGAAATCCTCAACGAGCGGGAAGGAGTCTGGCGCTGCCGGACGACCTTCAACTGCTCGAACGCATGCCCTCGTGGAATTCAGGTGACCAAGGCAATTCAGGAGGTCAAGCGCGCGCTCATCTTCCGACGCTTCTGATCCGGCTGCGTCGGCCGGTGCGCACGATCGGGGGGACGGCGAATGGCTCGAATCGTTGGGCGCAACGCGCAGGTGACCACCGCCACCATCGTTGCGCTGGCGGCGAGCCTGCTACTGAGCGCGGCGGCATGTTCGTCCCACTCCGCCGAACCCCCGCCGACTGTGATCGCTTCGACCAGCATTCCGAGCGCGACGCGGACCAGCACGGTACCCACTCCGCTGGAATCCGCCTACACTACGACAATCGCACGGAAGACGGCGAGAATTCACTTCACCTACGGGGCGACGCTCGTTTCCGTGTCCGGCCGCAAGCAGACAATCTCCACCACCGGCACGGGCACGGTCGACTTCGCCCACAGCACGAGCCAGACCGTGCGCGACGTCGAGGGCGGCGGCCGTAGCGAGGTGCGGATCATCGGCCCTGACTTCTACCAGCGCAGCGTCGCGGCCGGCGGCGCGCCGAGCTCGAGCCGGTGGACCCGGGTCGTCCCGGGTGGCGGAACCGGGGGTTCCGCCACCTCGCAGCCCTCGGCCACCGCGCCGCCGTCGGCCAGCTCACCGCCCGCCGTGCAGCCCGGGGTCGGCGACGACGCGGCGCTGCGACTCGGCTTTCTCAGCGGTGCCGCGACTCCGGTGACCACCGTGGGCGAGGAATCCATCGACGGTGTCCAGACGATCCACTACAAGCTGCCGGTAAATCTGGAGACAGCCTCCCAGCGCGGAAACATCAGCACGGCCACCGTCGACTACTACAAGGGCATTCTCGGGACGGTGCTCCAGCCGACCGAGGCCTGGATCGACGCGGACGGGCTCATCCGCCAGCTCCGCATCACCGTCACCAGCGCACCGTCCGACGGCCCAGCCCCGCACACAGAGATCATCCGTACGGTGACCTACTCGGACTTCGGACTCCCCCTGAACATCACCGCTCCACCACCCAACGAGATCGCCCCAGGGTGAGCTGAGCTGCCCGACCGGTAAACGCCCGAGCGGCGGGGTCCCGTACCGGATGCCCGTCAGTGCTCCGGAGACTGCGGCCTCCGGGCGCGCGATCTGACGATCGTCGCGCGCCCTTTGGCCACTCTCTGACCACGCTCCACGACGCCCAACGGGAAGCGGACCTTACCAAACGGCGCGGCCACCGCCCACGCATCACCGGCTCGCCTTACCCCAGGTCACCATCCAGCCCGCCGAAGAGCGGCTTGCCACCCTCGACGACATCTACACCTTCGCCAGCGCAGCGGGAAGCACCCGTCCACCAGAGATCAAGACGGCGAGTTAAAAATCTGCAAGCCCTAA
>NZ_CAUVXP010000065.1:0-29823 GCF_963555955.1 Protofrankia sp. Cas3 | reverse complement strand
GCGCACGGCCGGCGCGGTGAGCCCGGGCGGTGCGCCGGCAGAACTGTCGGTCAGCTCAAGAGCGAAGCCGTCGAGGACGTCGCGGACATGGTCGAACGCCTGGAGGACATCACGGTCCGGAGCGAACCGATAGTTGATCGTAACCGCGCAGGCATCCGGGATGACGTTGCCGGCGACGCCGCCGCCGACCCGCACGGCGTTGAGGCCCTCGCGGTACGTACAGCCGTCGATCGTCACCTCCCGCGGTCGGTACGCGGCCAGGCGCTCCAGCAACGGCGCGGCGCGATGGATCGCGTTATCGCCGAGCCAGGCCCGCGCCGAGTGCGCCCGGCGTCCGCGCAGCGTGGCCACAACCCGCAGGGTGCCCTGACAGCCCGCCTCGATCTCCCCCGATGTCGGCTCCAGGAGGACCGCGAGATCGGCGTCCAGCCAGTCGCGATGGTGCGCGGCAAGCCGGCGTAGCCCGTTTCGGTCGGCGCAGACCTCCTCGTTGTCGTAGAAAACCCAGGTGACGTCGTGCGCAAGGCCGTCAACCATGCCGCCGCCAGCCATGCCGCCAGCCATGCCGTCAAGCAGGGTGGCGGCCAGCCGCAGCATCACTGCCACCCCCGACTTCATGTCGGACGTTCCGCAGCCGTAGAGCCGACCGTCCACGGCCCGAGCCGGTACGTTGTCCGCGATCGGCACGGTGTCAAGATGGCCGGCCAGCAGCACCCGGGTCGGTCGGCCCAGGTCGGTGCGGGCGACGACGGCGTCGCCATCACGGTCCACCCGCAGTCCGGCGAGGTCCGCCAGCGCCCCTTCGACCAGGTCGGCCAGGGCGGCCTCGGATCCGCTCTCGGACGGGACGTCGACCAGGGCGCGGGTCAGCTCCGCCGCCGGGACGGTGAGGTCCAGCCGTGTGCCCGGAGGCCGTAGTCCCTGGTGCGCCAGTGGCGAGCTCTCAGGTGGCAACGCCGTGCTCCCGCAGGACGTCGTTGAGCGCGAGCTTGTCGTGGATCTCGCCTTCGGCCAGCGTCCGCAGCACCAGGACACACGGCATCGCGAAGTCCCCGCCGGGAAACGACTTCACCCGGCTCGACCCCACCGCCACCGCCCGCGCCGGGATCTCCCCGCGGGGATACTCCTCGCCGGTGACAGCGTCGAACACGTGCGTGGACGCGGTCAGGATCGCGCCCGCACCGAGCTTGGCCCCGCGGCGCACCCGGGCGCCCTCCACCACCACGGCGCGACTGCCGATGAACGCGTCGTCCTCGACCACCACGGGCCTGGCGTTCGGCGGTTCCAGCACTCCGCCGATGCCGACCCCGCCGGACAGGTGCACCCGACGCCCGATCTGCGCACACGAACCGACCGTCGCCCAGGTGTCGACCAGCGTGCCGGCACCGACGTATCCGCCGATGTTGGTGTAGCTCGGCATCAGTACCGCGCCGGGTTCGATGTGCGCACCCCAGCGGACGATCGCGCCCGGCACGACGCGGACCCCGTCGAAGGACGTCTTGAGCGGCACCCGGTCGTGATACCGGAAGTCGCCGGCGCAGGACTCGACCATCGACAGTACCCGGAAGGCGAGCAGGATGGCGCGTTTCGCCCGTTCGTCCACGACGACGTCGCCGCCGCCGGTGACGTGCGCGACCCGCGCCCTCCCCGCGTCCAACAGGTTGATCGCCTCGACCACGACATCGTGGACACTGCGGCCGTCCGGCGCCTCGGTGGCGTCGGGACGGTCCCACAACAGGTCGACGACCGGGTCTATCGCGGAATCGATGATCTCATCCGAGGTACTCACGGTCCCGACCCTAACGAGGCGACCACCTCTCGTGCCCCACCGGCTCCGGCAAGCGGTGGATCATCGGATGTCCGGCGGCTCCGTGGTTACCCGAAATCCGGGGCGGGCACCGTGGTCATCGCCCGGCCATGACACCGCCGGCGCCGCGGCCGGGGCCGTCCCCGGATCCACGGTGAGCTCCGGGGCCCCACCCCGGTACCGGCCCCCCGGCGGGTGGACGGGGTCCGGCCAGCCCCCGGCCGTGGGCTGGCCACCGGTCGGCGGTCCGGCCTGCGGGAACGGCGGGACCGGATGCGCGCCGGTCTGGTACCCACCGCCGGGGTAGCCGCCGCCTGGATAGCCGCCGCCTGGATAGCCGGCGGACGGCGGTGGAGGTGCGGACGGCGGGTTGACCGGCTGCGGTGGTGGCAACATCGCCATCCGCTCCGGAACGGTGGCGACCTGGGCGTCCGGCCCGGTCAGCGCTATCCGTACGTGATGACGCCCAGCCTCGCCGTAGAACACTCCGGGCGCGACAAGCACACCCACGCCTGACAGGGCGTCCACCGTCGCCCACGCATCTTCCCCGCGGGTCGCCCACAGATAGAGCCCGGCCTCGCTGTGTTCGATCGTGAATCCGGCGACGGCCAACGCCGCGGCGAGCACCGCGCGCCGGTTGGCGTAGCGCGCCCGCTGCTCGGCAACGTGCATGTCGTCGGCCAGCGCCGCGGTCATGGCCGCCTGAACCGGCGTCGGGACCATCGACCCGCAGTGCCGCCGCACTTCCAACAACCCGGCGACAAGCCTTGGATCCCCGGTGACGAAGCCGGCGCGGTAGCCGGCGAGGTTCGACCGCTTGGACAACGAGTGAACGGCGAGCAGCCCCTCGTGGGAGCCGCCGCAGACATCGGGATGCAGCACCGAGACGGGCCGGGCTTCCCAGCCCAGCTCGATGTAGCACTCGTCACTGGCGACGACGATGCCGCGATCTCGGGCCCAGCCCACGACCGCCCGCATCTCGTCCACGGTCAACACCCGGCCCGACGGGTTGGCCGGGGTGTTCAGCCAGATCAGGGCCACGCCGTCCGCCGGGCCGAGCACCGGTTCGCAGCCAGCCAGCAGGGCACCGACCTGGTAGGTCGGATATGCCGGTGTCGGTATCCAGATCCGGTCGCCCGGCCCGAGCCCGAGTTGGCTCGGAAGCTGCGCGACCAGTTCCTTGGTCCCGATCACCGGCAGAACGGCGGTCGACTCGACGATCACCCCGAGCCGGCGCGCCAGCCAGCCCGCCGCCGCGTCCCGCAACTCAGGCGTGCCGGCGGTGGCCGGATAGCCAGGGGCGTTCGCCGCCGCCGCAAGGGCGTGCTGAACCGCGAGCGGGGTCGGGTCCACCGGCGTGCCGACCGACAGGTCGACGATGCCGTACGGGTGTGCGCGGGCCTTGTGCGCGAACGGCGCAAGAGCATCCCAGGGGAAGTCAGGCAACCGTACCCGGGAGTGGCGGGCCTGCCGGAACGCTCCGGCAGGCCCTGTAGGCCCGGTCAGGACTCGCCCTGCGGCGCCAACGTGGCGACGCTGGGTGGGTCGAACTCGAGCGCGCCCACCTTCGACGCCCCGCCAGGCGAGCCGAGCTCCTCGAAGAAGACGGCGTTGGTATCGGTGAAGCCCTTCCACTGATCCGGGACGTCGTCCTCGTAGTAGATGGCTTCGACCGGACAGACGGGCTCACACGCTCCGCAGTCGACGCACTCGTCAGGCTGGATGTAGAGCATCCGTCCGCCTTCGTAGATGCAGTCGACCGGGCACTCCTCGATGCAGGCCCTGTCCTTGACATCGACGCAGGGCTCCGCGATGACGTAGGTCACCGGTTGTTCCTCCTCGGCTCACGGGCGACTGATTCCCTAGTATCGACCTCAACGGTTCTGTGTCGACAACAAGGGCGTTTGCTTGTCGTGTATGTCGTCCGTATCACTCCTGCTGACACCGGCGCCAGAGTCTCGGTACGCCGGCGGGTCGCCGGTCCGTTGCCGCTGACCGACGTCGTCGGGCACCTGTTGTCCTGGACCGATCGACGTCTGACGATACGGACCAGAGACGGTTCCATCGTGACGGTGGCCGAAGATGATCTCGTTGCAGGTCGGCGGGTGCCGCCAGCGCCGGTCCGCAGATCATCCGCCGGACCGGCGACGGTAGAGCCGACGGTAGAGCCGACGGTAGAGCCGGACGTGCAGAGGGCCGAGCCGAAGGCAGTACAGAGCGCTGGGCAGACGGAGGCGAATCCGCAATGAGTGCCCGAACACGACGTCAGTTCGCCGACATCGTCCGACAGGATCCGATCGATGTCGGCCTGGCCTGCATGCTGATCGCGGCCGAGGTCGAACCGGAGATCGACCCGGGACGCGAGCTGGGCCGATTCGACCTCCTCGCCGCGGACGCCGGCAGCCTCCTGGGCATCACGCCGAGCGAGGTGGGCGCCACGGGCGACCGACCCGCGGGCGACCGACCCGCGGGCGACCGACCCGCGGTTGGACCCACCGTCGGACCCGTCGCCCGACGGACGCTCGCCGGGCTGGACGTGCGGACCGCCGCCGAGATCCTGCGGGAGACGCTGGGAACGCGGGCCGGCTTCCACGGTGACGCGGGCGACTTCGACAGTCTGCACGCGTCCCTGCTCACCTCGGTACTCCGCCGCCGGCACGGCCTGCCGATCCTGTTGTCGATCGTGTGGACGGAGGTCGCCCACCGGCTCGGCGTCCCCGCATACCCGATCGGCCTGCCCGGCCACGTCATCGTCGGTGTCGGCTCACCCGAGCGCCAGGTGCTGGTCGACCCGTTCGCCGGCGGCCGGATGATCACCGTGCACGAGGCGGCGGAGAAGGTCCGCTCCGCCGGCGTGGCGTTCACCCGGTCCCACCTCGAACCGATGAATGCGACAGACCTGCTCATGCGGGTGCTGGGCAACATCCGGGTCTGGGCGGCACGGTCGGAGGCCGTCGCGACCCGCCTGTGGGCTGTCGAATTGTCCCTGTTGCTGCCCCACCATCCGACCCACCTGCTTCGGGAAAGGGGCGAGCTGCGCGCCCGCCTCGGTGACTTCCGCGGCGGCGCCGACGATCTGGCGACCTTCGCCGACGCGGTCGCGTCCCCGGAACCGGCCGCTGCCGCCGCGGCCCGCGAGGCTGCACGCGCCGCCCGCGCCCGCCTGAACTGATGGTGGACGGATCAGCCGGCGGCCAGTGCCCGGTATGTCCCCTCGTAGAACAGCAGGGGAGGTACGTCCCGGCCGGATCCGTCCAGCGCCACGACCTCACCGAGCAGCAGCGTATGGTCACCACCCTCGTAGGTGAGGACCGTACGACACTCGAACGCAGCGAGCGCGTCGTCCAACAGGACCACACCGGTCACCGACCCGACGGAGTGCTTCCAGTTCCCGAAGAGGGTCGCCGCGTCGTACCGGTTCTGGCTGGCGAAGAAACGGGACGCGTCCTGCATGTCAGCGGCGAGTACGGAAACGCCCCAGACGCCCGCACCGAGAACCGGCGCGTGAAAGCGGGACGTCTTGCGGACGCTGACGAGCACCAGCAGCGGGTCGAGCGACACGGAGGTGAACGAGTTCGCGGTGACCGCGAACGGCTGGCCGTCGAGAACGGTGGTGATAACCGTGACACCTGTTGCGAAACGCCCGACCGCCCGGCGGAAGGCGTCCGGATCGACGGCCACGCGAACACGCTACTCCCGTAGGGCACTGACACGTCCCCTCCGGCCCGGTCGTGACAACTGGCACATCCGAGCCTGCCGCACTTTCTCGGCGGACGCTGATATGCATCCCGTCAGGACCCGGGTCCTGACCCGGGTCCAGGCCCGGGTCCAGGCCCGGGCCTGGAGCCGGACCGTGACGCCGGTATTGCTGACAGCCCACGACGGGGCGAGCCGAGCACCGCGACGACAACCGGAGCCGTCGCGCCGATGACCAGAAACAGATATCCGGCGGTACTCGCCCGCAAGAGGAGATCACCTTCAGGACGCGAGCTGGCGAACACCAACACGATCGGAATCCAGGCCGCAAGAACAATCATGGCACCAAGGCGGGTGCCGGTGAGCCACCGCACCAGCATCGCCACCCCGACGTTTCCGACCAGCGCCAGGACCACTCCGGCTGATATCAGGATCCCGCCGGGACGAGGGCCCGCCGGGACGAGGAACACCCCGTAGAAACCGAGCGCGAGACCGGCCAGCCAGCCGAACGTATAGGCCGACCCCAGGAAGAGTCGGGACGGTTCGCACTCGACACGACCGCTGTCCTGATTCACACCGAAGAGGTTCTCAGAGGTCGAGTCCGGCGAAGATGTCGGTCTCCCGCCCATGCGGGCCGGAACCCGGTCCGCGCTCACCCCGGGTGAGGATGTAGTGCTCGGTACCCCAGGCCCGGTGGCCGATGCCGTCGGCCAGGGCGAAGAAGAAACCGTCCGTCGTCATCTGAGTGGCATGTGCCCGCATGGCCGCCACCTTCGCCTCAAAGTGAGCGGGTGAGGTTACTTCGGTGGTCACGACGTCGTCCGATACCGCCATCGGTACATCGTCCGCCGACTCCACACCGTCGAACAGCTGACGCCCGCTACCCGTCGAGCGGAAGTAGTCGATCCCAGCCTGGATCATCGACCGCGTGATCGCGGTGTGGTACAGCTTCACCGGCTGCCACGGCGAGCCGGCCTCCGGTGCAAAGGACGGATCCGCAGCCGCATCGAACACCCGCGCAGTCAGTTCGTGCGCGCGGATGTGGTCGGGATGCCCGTATCCACCGTTGCTGTCGTAGGTGACCAGCACCTGTGGGCGGACCTCGCGGACAATCGTGGCCAGCGCCGCGGTCGCCTCGTCGAGATCCGCGCGCCACAGGCAACGCGGATCGTCGTTTCCGGGCGTACCCATCATGCCGCTGTCACGCCACCGACCCGGCCCGCCGAGGAAGCGGTGGTCGGTGACCCCGAGTGCCGCACAGGAGCGCGCGAGCTCACCGATGCGGTACCCGCCGAGCTGGTCGCCCCGGTCCGCCCGCAGGCCGATCAGCTCTGGGACCAGCACTTCGCCCATCTCCCCCAGCGTGGCGGTGACGAGGGTGACGTGGGTGTCGGGATCGGCGGCGTAGGCAGCCATGGTCATCCCGGTCCCGATCACCTCGTCGTCGGGGTGGGCGTGCACGAACAGCACCCGCCGCGCCGGCAGATCAGCGGAGTGCGGCCCGGACTCGGTCGCCGCAGTGGGAGCAGTCACATCCACGACCCTACGGGTCGGTACACGCACCGGTGACAGGGCCCGCCATCCACGCTCTGCGAGGATGAACGGAGATCGTTCGAGGAGGAAGTCATGCTGACCGGCCTACGTGTGCGGAACTTCAAGAGCTGGAAGGACTCCGGCGACATCCGGCTCGCACCGATCACTCTGCTGTTCGGGACGAACAGCTCTGGCAAGACCAGCCTGATCCAGCTCCTCCTGCTCCTCAAGCAGACCGCCGAGAGTTCCGACCGTCGCCGCGTCCTCGACCTCGGTGACGCGAACTCCCTCGTCGAACTCGGCACCTTCAAGGACTTGATCCACAATCACCAAGATACCGATACCCTGTCATTTGAGATCACTTGGCCTGGCGAAAGAACTGATCTCTTCGAATGCGCCGGCGACTGCAACGGCGTCTTGCCGAAGGAGTGATCACAGCCGAGGACGTCGCGCTGTACTTCGTCGAGTACGGGCCGGAAGGTTCGCAGCTCCGGGCATTGGAACTGGATGAGACAGGGAATATCAAGAACTGGCCCGCCGGGTTCTTCGGCGACGACTTCACCGACATCGCGACCCTCGCCCGTCTGTCAGCCGAACACCGGCTGCGGGCCGCAGGTGGCGACACCAGTGCCTGACCATGTCATGTCTGCGCCGGTCACACCCGAACGTGTCGTCGACACCAACGTCGCCATCGTGGCCAACGGGCGTGACGCATGGCCAGTCGAATGTGAACTGGCCTGCATCAATCTGTTACAGGACGTCGTCGCCCACGGTGGGCTGACGCTGGACGCACTCGGACTCATCGTCGCGGAATACGCCAGGCATCTGAACTTCTCCGGTCAGCCCGGCGTCGGTGACGCGTTCTTCCGCTGGGTGCAGAACAACCAGTACAACGACGACCACTGCACGCGGGTCGAAATCACGCCCGACGGCGAGGGCAGTTTCCTGGAATTCCCGACGGACGCCGCGCTTTCACGGTTCGATCCGGCCGACCGCACGTTCGTGGCGACCGCGATCGCACACGGCAAAGCGGAGATCGTGGTCGGCACGGACAGCGACTGGTGGCAGCACCGTGACGCGCTCGCCGCAGCAGGCGTCCCGATCAGGTTCCTGTCCGAGCGGTACTTCCGCGAGAAGTACCCGGCCGATCCGCGGTAGGCCGGGTACCCGTTCCTGGATCCGCTCAGCTGTCCCTGGATCCGCTCAGTTGGTGCGGCGGCGGGAGCGGAGCTTCTCGCGTTCCGCCGCGGTCAGCGCGACCTTGCGCATCCGGACCGGCCCGGGAGTGACCTCCACGCATTCGTCCTCACGGCAGAACTCCAGGGCCTGCTCCAGGGACAGCTGCCGGTGTGGGGAGAGGCGCACCAGCTCGTCCCCGGTGGAGGACCGCATGTTGGTGAGCTTCTTCTCCTTGGTGGGGTTCACGTCCATGTCGTCCGCGCGCGAGTTCTCCCCGACGATCATGCCTTCGTAGACGTCGGTGGTCGGACCCACGAAAAGGGTGCCGCGCTCGCCGAGGTTGTAGAGGGCGTACGCGGTGGCCACGCCGGTGCGGTCGGCCACCATCGAACCCGTCGCGCGGGTGCGCAGCTCCCCGAACCAGGGCTCGTAGCAGTCGAAGACATGGTGCATCAGCCCGGTGCCGCGGGTCTCGGTCAGGAACTCCGTCCGGAAGCCGATGAGCCCGCGGGCCGGCACCCGGTACTCCATCCGGATCCAGCCGGTGCCGTGGTTGACCATCTCCTCGAGCCGACCCTTACGCACCGCGAGCAGCTGGGTGAGCGTCCCGAGGTAGTCCTCGGGTGCGTCGATGGTGAGCCGCTCCACCGGTTCGTGCCGCTTCCCGTCAACCTCCTTGGTGACGACCTGCGGCTTGCCGACGGTGAGCTCGAAGCCTTCGCGGCGCATCAGCTCGACCAGGATCGCCAGTGCCAGCTCCCCGCGACCCTGGACCTCCCAGGTGTCGGGGCGTTCGGTCGGCAGCACCCGGATGGAGACGTTGCCGACCAGTTCGGCATCCAACCGGTTGCGCAGCAGCCGCGCGGTCAGCTTCGTCCCGGACTTGCCCGCGAGCGGCGAGGTGTTGATACCGATGGTCATGCTGATCGACGGCTCGTCCACGGTGATCACGGGCAGCGGCCGAGGGTCCTCGGGATCGGCCAGCGTCTCACCGATCATGATGTCCGGGATGCCCGCGATGGCGATGATGTCGCCCGGTCCGGCTTCCTCGCCCGGCACCCGCTCCAGCGCCTTCGTGACCAGCAATTCGCTGATCTTCACCCGGTCGGTGCGGCCGTCCGCGCGGCACAGCACCACGCTCTGCCCACGGCGAAGCGTCCCGTTGTGCACCCGGCACAGCGCGAGACGGCCGAGGTAGGGGGAGGCGTCGAGGTTGGTGACCAGTGCCTGCAAGGGCGCCTGCGGGTCGTAGGCCGGCATCGGGACCGACTCAAGCAACACGTCGAACAACGGCTTGAGGTCAGGCGAGTCGGGGTTGTCGCCGTCCTCCGGCCGGTTCAGCGAGGCCCGCCCCGCCTTGGCGTTGCAGTAGACGATCGGGAAGTCGATCTGGGTCTCGTCCGCGTCCAGATCGAGGAAGAGCTCGTAGGTCGCGTCGACGACCTCGGCGATCCGGGCGTCGGAGCGGTCCACCTTGTTGATGACCAGAATGACCGGCTGCCGGGCCTCCAGCGCCTTACGCAGGACGAACCGGGTCTGCGGCAGCGGACCCTCGCTCGCGTCGACCAACAGCACCACACCGTCGACCATGGACAGGCCGCGCTCGACCTCCCCACCGAAGTCCGCGTGGCCGGGGGTGTCAACGATGTTGATCGTGACGTCGCCGTGCTGAACGGCGGTGTTCTTCGCGAGAATCGTGATGCCCTTCTCGCGTTCGAGATCCATCGAGTCCATGACACGATCCGTGGCCTCGGCATGGTCACCAAAGGCGCCGGACTGCCGCAGCATCGCGTCGACGAGGGTTGTCTTGCCATGGTCGACGTGGGCAATGATCGCGACGTTACGCAGGTCGGCGCGGACGGACACGGTGGCGGACTCCGGTACGGACGTGGGGCAGCGGCCCCGGGGCTGGTGTTACTGGACAGATGGTGCTGAAATCATGACGTTGGCCGCTGGATCCGGCCCGACGGGACAGCCCAGGTGCCGGGCACGGGCAGCAGTAGATCGACCCGTTCCGGCTCGCCTCTGGCGAGGTCTGCCCCCATGGTACGGACCCGGGAGACCGCACACTGAAAATCAACGGAAGGTTTACTTATCAACACCATCCGTTAATGTTACGTATCGCCCCATACCCCCGACGTGCCCGCCGCCAGCCTGCCGCGAAGATCTTCGACCAGCGGAACGTCAGGTGAAAGCCACGGTACGTCGTCAAGCTCGTGCGATGCGAGCCACCGCAATTCCGAATGCGCGATCGGACGCGGCTCGCCGTCGATGATCCGGGCGAACCACACCCGCAGCACCCAGCCGACCGCCGGCAGCGCGACCTCACCCAGGACCGCACCCACCTCGATGTCGACGCCGAGCTCCTCGCGGCACTCGCGCACCAGCGCGCTCACCTCGTCCTCGCCTGGCTCGACCTTGCCCCCGGGGAACTCCCAGCCGCCGGCGAGCTCGGGCGGCCCGCGCCGGCAGCACGCCAGCACGCGACCGCTGGCATCAAGAAGTGCCGCGGCCACCACGACCCGCGAGATGCCTGCCGCCCCCATGACCGACCACACTGTAATGACGGGGAGTTTCCCGTCGCGAGGAGGGCCCGCAGCATCCGGGCGGCGACCACCGAAGGCGCCCGGCAAACCGGACGGAGGCCATTTCATGCCCACCAAGCTGGATGCGGACCGGGTTACCGAGGCGCTCGGCGAGCTACCGGGCTGGACCGGTGACACATCGACAATTGTGCGTAAGGTCACCATGGACGACGAGACCTCGGACGAGACGATCGAGAAAATCTCGATCGTGGCGAACAAAATGAACCACCACCCCGTCGTCGACCGGGCGCATGATGTGACAACTTTCACAGTCTGGACGCATTCACACGGCGGCGTCACGGACCTCGACATCGTGTTGGCCTCCCGGATCTCCGACATTCTGCGTCAACACGGCATTGCGGACCCGGCGAGGTAGGTTCGCGGCCAGAAAATCAGTAACAGGTCCGGCACACCGCTGATCCGCGGTGTGCCAGGCGCCCTATGAGCCGGGCTCGCCCACGCATCCCGGCGGTGACGCATGCCGGCATTCGGAGCTAATCCGACAAAAGCTGGCAGACATACCACCTGGCACACCCCGGGCATTGCGATCAATCTCGCGGCGAGAGTCGCTCGACGCGATCGCCGGCGCCCCAGCTGTGCCCCAGCCGCGACCGTGTCTTCGGACCAACAAGGCCCTGACCTGGACACCCCCCGAACAACTGATCGCAACTAAGTGATATGAATTATACATTCAAATTGATCTACCAGATATTTTGATCTTACGAAGGTCGCCCCAGCGTCAGGCTGGATCAGCGCGACGAGACATTCTCGGCTCGTGGAGGCTTGCCGTGCGGCATCGCATTCCGTTTGGTCGGCGGCCGGTCATGGCTGTTGTCGCCCTTGTGTTGGCCGCAAGCTGCGGCGGTGGCAGCGGCGACGCACCGAGCGCGTCGGCAACGACGGCCTGCTCGACTCCCGGGATCAGTCCGACCACGGCCAACGCCGGGCTGATCTTCCCTTCTTCGGGCCCCGCGGCACCGCAGTTCGCCGATTTCCGGGCCGGTGTCGACGCGAGGTTCGGAGTGGAGAACAGCAAGGGCGGCGTATATGGTCGCCAACTTGCCTACGACTGGGCGGACGACGGTTCCGACCCGGCCACGAACCGCGCCGTGGCAACCGGGCTCATCGAAAAGTCACAGGTCTTCGGCATGGTCGAGGCGAGCAACGTCGCCTCCGGTTCAGCCGACTACCTGCACACGAACGGCATCCCGGTGGTCGGTGTCTCGGCGGAAACCCTCTGGAGCAAGAACGACAACATGTTCACCTGGTCGAACTACCTCACGGACGGCCCGGCACCGGCAACGTGGGGAACATTTGCGAAAAGCCAGGGTGGAAAGAAGGCCGCGGTGCTACGCATCGCGTTCAGTGAAGCATCGGCCGCCTTCGCCCAGAAGATGACCGAGAGCATGAAGGCTGCGGGCGTCGACGTGGTCTACACCGACCAGATCTCAGCGACCGGGACGGACCCGGCCACGATCGCCGCCAAGATCAAGAACTTCGGTGTCGACACACTCGCCGGGGCACTGACCGTCGACGCCTTCACCAACATCACTACCGCGGTCAACCGGGCACAGGTCCCGCTGCGGGTCTCGATGTCCCCGTCCGGGTACGACCAGGGGATACTCACCAAGTACGGCACCCAACTCGCCGGGACCTACGTGTTCGTGAACGTCGCACCCTTCGAGGAGAACCTACCCGCTCACAAGACGTTCGTCGCCGGGATGACGGCCTACGCCCCACAGCTCCAACCACCGACACAGAGCCTCGCCCTCAGCGGTTGGATCAGCGCCGACATGTTCATTCGCGGGCTCCAGACCGCGGGCCCCTGCCCCACCCGCCAGTCCTTCATCAGCGGACTGCGGCAGGTCCACGACTACGACGCCGGCGGTCTGGTCACACCAGCCGCCGACATGGCGAAGTATCAGAGCGCCTCGCCGTGCTACACCTTCCTGCGGATCAACAACAAGGGCACCGCGTTCGACGTCCAGCAGCCGGCACCGTTCTGCGGGCAAACAGCCGCATCGGGTCAATAGTCGGGACAACCCGACAACCGGCGACGACGGGTGCCGAGAGGGCGGCGCACAGCCTCTCCCGGCACCGGCACGGCGACCAGGCTTCCGTCAACCAGCGGAAACAGGCTTGTGACCTGCACGGATACCGTCTGTTTAGAGCGCCCGGCAATAGGGGCGTAGATCAAGGAGCGGGGCTGAGGCACGTAGATCGCGAGGCGGAGGAGGGAGGCACCGGAGGTGTTGGGTGTCGACCGACGACAACGAGGCGAGGTGCGTGCCCCAGCCCCGCGACGCCGCGTCCCCTATTGCCGATCGCTCTTAGACGTTGAAGCGGAACTCCACGACGTCGCCGTCGGCCATGACGTAGTCCTTACCCTCGATGCGGACCCGCCCGGCAGCCCGGGCGGCGGCCATCGACCCGGCCGCCATCAGGTCCGCGAACGAGACGACCTCAGCTTTGATGAACCCACGTTGGAAGTCGGTGTGGATGACACCCGCCGCCTCCGGAGCGGTCGCACCAACCTTGATCGTCCAGGCCCGTGCTTCCTTCGGCCCCGCCGTGAGGTAGGTCGCCAGACCCAGCGTGTGGAAACCGATCCTGGCCAGCTGCGCCAAGCCGCTCTCGGTCTGGCCGAGGGAGTCGAGCAGCTCGGCGGCGTCGTCGTCGGGAAGTTCGGTCAGCTCGGCCTCGACCTTCGCGCACAGCACCACCGCGTCGGCCGGGGCGACCAGCGCCGCGAGCTCCTTACGCCGGCCGTCATCGGCGAGGACGTCCTCGTCCACGTTGAACACGTACAGGAAGGGCTTGGCGGTGAGCAGGAACAGCTCCCGGAGCGCGGCCCGGTCGACACCGGGCTCGGACGAGAGGGTGCGGCCCGCGTCCAGCACCTCCCGGGCGTGTTTCACGGCGACCAGCATGGTCTGCCTGCCCTTGTCGGCCCGCGCTTCCTTCTCCAGCTTGGGCAGGCGCGCGTCAATAGTCTGCAGGTCAGCGAGGATCAACTCGGTGTTGATCGTGGCGATGTCATCCGCCGGATCGACGCGACCGTCGACATGGACGACGTCGGGGTCGGAGAAGACACGAACGACCTGACAGACCGCGTCCGACTCGCGGATGTTGGCAAGGAACTTGTTGCCGAGGCCCTGACCTTCAGAGGCGCCGCGCACCAGCCCGGCGATGTCGACGAAGCTGACCGTCGCCGGCACCGTGCGGGCGCTGTGGAATACCTCGGCGAGCCGATCCAGACGGGGGTCCGGCACGCCGACGACGCCGACGTTCGGCTCGATGGTGGCGAACGGGTAGTTCGCGGCCAGGACGTCGTTGCGGGTCAACGCGTTGAACAAGGTCGACTTGCCGACGTTGGGTAGTCCGACGATCCCGATCGACAAGCCCATGACGTCGCAGTCTACGGGGTGGGCCGGCAGCGGCGGTATCCGGTCGGGTCGGGGGTCAGCCCTCGACCCGACGAGACGGTCGGGTCGAGCGGGCGCGCGGCCGTCCGGCGCTCGCCAAAACCAGCTAAAATCGATAGCCAACCTATTTACAGACCACTGACAGGCCACTGACAAACCACTGACAGGCCACGCCAAAGAGCTGTCGTGAGCACTCACGACGCGCGATCCTGGGTGGTGTGAGGGTTGCCGGGAGCCGGTTGTCGATGACAGTCGTAGTCGTTGTCGTGTGTGCGACCGCGGGTGTCGCCTGCGCGGGTTCCAGCGGCACGGGTTCGGGCCATACCGGCACCAGCGACGCGGCCCGGAATGTCACCGCCGCGGACACGCCCGGTCCCGCAGGCGCTACCACCGGCACGACGACCAACCCTGCGACGACCGGCGCTGCGACGACCGGCACGACGGGCGGGGCCGATACGGGTCAGCCGGCCACGCCGGCGCGTTGCGCCACACCGGGCCTGACGCTGTCCACGGTGGCACCCGCCGGCGGAAGCGCCATGGGCCACCACGGTCTCGTCCTCGTCTTCAGGAACACGACGAAGAGCCCCTGCGCGCTCACCGGCTACCCGGGTGTCGCCGCCTCGGGCACCAATGGTCAGCACGCTGCGGACGCCACCCGCAGCAGCGTCGGCTCCATCTTCCCGCAAACGCCACGATCCCAGGTCGTGCTGGCGCCGGACGGCACCGCCTCCGCCGGCCTGGAGTGGACCGTCGTTCCCATGGGAACCCAGGGCAGTTGCCCGGACTACATCGGCCTCACGGTGACGCCACCGGGCGAGACACGCAGCCTTCAACTGGCGCGGGCACTCAGCTTCTGCGGCGAGTTTCAGATCCATCCGCTGGTAGCCGGCGCCGACGCCGGCGGTATCGCCCAATAGCAACACTACGAGTAGCAGCACTACGAGCGACCATCTGAACCCACCCTGGATCTTCCCGGCAGCCGCGCCCGCCGACGGCAGGCCGAAGGTCAGCCGAGAGCGCCGCCGGAAAAGTGTCGGACGTCCGTGATTGCCTGTCCACCATGGACGTCGGGAGCATGCTGCTCTTCCTCTTCGGCCTGCTGCTGGGGGTCGCCGGCGGTTTCGCCGCGGGCCGCCGGGCCGGCGACATCCGCGTCGCGACGGCGACGGCCGAGCGCGACCTCGCCACCCGCGAGCGCGAGTTGCTGCGGCGGTCAGAAGAGACCGCCCGGGAGCGGGCGGCACTGGCCGAGGCTGATGTCGCGGGCATGCGTACCGCCCTGGACTACGAACGGCGATCCGCGGCCGAACGTCTGAGCCTGGTCGAGCAGAGCCAGCAGCGCCTGGCCGAGTCGTTCCAGGCCCTGTCCGCACGGGCGTTGGAGAGCGCCAGCCGTCAGTTTCTCGAGCTCGCCTCGGTCCGCTTCCAGGAGGCCGGCGCACACACCGCCGGAGACCTCGAGCAACGCCGGATAGCCGTCGAGCATCTGGTCAGCCCGCTGCGGGAGGTGCTCGGAAAAATGGAGCACCGGCTGGCGGACCTGGAGACCGCGCGCATCGAGGCGTACGCGACCCTCGTCGAGCAGGTCCGGGGCGTCCAGCAGGCATCCGAAGGCCTGCGAACGCAGACCGCCGCTCTGGTCACCGCCCTGCGCAAACCCCAGACCCGAGGGGCGTGGGGGGAGATGCAGCTCCGTCGGGTGGCCGAGGTCGCCGGGATGATCGCCCGCTGCGACTTCACCGAACAACCCACCGTCACCGGAGATGACGGCGTGCGGCGACCGGACATGGTCGTTCACCTGGCAGGCAACCGGACCATCATTGTGGACGCGAAGGTGCCCCTGGTCGCGTTTCTCGAGGCCACCGAGGCACCGGACGAGACCACTCGCGACGAACGGCTCGCCGCCCACGCGCGGCATCTGCGCGCCCATGTGGACGCGCTCGGGGCGAAGGCGTACTGGCGGCATTTTTCCACAAGTCCGGAGTTCGTCGTGCTGTTCGTACCCGCCGAGGCGTTTCTCGCTCCCGCGCTGGACAAGGACCCGGCCCTACTGGAGTACGCCGCCGGCAAGAAGGTCATCATCGCGACGCCCACCACCCTCATCGCGATGCTGCGGACTGTCGCCCACGCATGGACGCAGGAGGCACTCACCACCCGCACCCGGGAGATCTTCGAACTGGGCAGGGATCTATACACCCGTCTTGGCACCCTCGGCGAGCACGTGGACAGGCTCGGCCGTTCGCTCGGCCGGACCGTGACCGACTTCAACGCCGCGGTCGGATCGCTGGAGAGCCGCGTCCTGGTGCCGGCGCGCCGGCTTGCCGCGATGGAGGTGGTGGACACCGTGCTGCCGACACCTTCGCGGGTGGAAGCCGGCGTACGCGCCCTGTCCGCGGCGGAACTCGCCGGCAGCGCCGAGGAGCCACCGGTAACCAGGAGCGCCTAGAGCGCCCGGCAATAGGGACGCGGCGTCGCGGGGCCGGTCGATTGACGGCCGGATACCTTGCCTAAAGCTTCTAGACCTGCACCGAAAGTAATGCCAGCGGCTGTATCACAGGGTGACACAACTCGCCGGTGACACGCGGCCGAGCTCCGGGCGGTACCTTGCCCAGGTGAGCTCGCCGCCGCCTCGCCCGTCGGCCGGTCCCCCCGGCCGGACCGGGGGCCCGACTGGACAACGCGGACGGCTTCCACCGCGGCGAGGCGGCGCAGGAACGCCAACCGTGGTTACGGGCAGTCGGCGCGGCTTGACCGTGCTCGGAGCCGCGCTCCTGGTCCTCCTTGCCGGAACGACCGGGGCGGCCATCGACGTGGTCCTGGCCGGCTCTCTGGGAGTGGTATTCGGCGTTCTGTTCGTCGCCGGTTGCGTCCTGGCCGCCACCCGGGTACATCCCGACGACCTGCTCGGAATCGTTATCACGCCGCCGCTCGTTTATGCGCTGATCGCCATCGGTATCGGATTTGCGCACCCGGCATCCGGCGGCGTCGGTAGCGGCATGAAGAGCAAGGTAATCAGTATCAGCTCCGATCTGATCCTACGAGCCCCCGTGCTTCTCATCGGATTTTTCGCCGTCGTCCTCATAGCGACGGTTCGGGCACGTCACGCCCGGGTCGCCCGCCGCGACCGCGAGCGGGCGCAGAACCCCCCGGGGAATCGCCGCCGGCCGGCAGGTTAAGCCGATCACGACCCGGAGACGGAAGCGGAAGCGGTGCGAGCCCTCGGCAACGCCAGGGCAGCGGCCCACAGATATCCGGTACCGTTTCCAGTGTGCCGAGCAATGCGCCCCGTGAACCTCGGGACCGCCTGACCAGGTGGTGGGTCACCTGCCGCTGCGGCCATCTTCGTGACAATCATCAACATTACCGGCGTGGCTCTGACTGCGGACAGTGTCCGTGCCCGGCGTTCTCTCGCGTCCGCTCCCGCCGACGCGGCTGACCGGCCCGAACGACCCGAGCCGACCCCGAGCACAGCGGCTGCCACTGCCTGGGCGCCGACCGCCGGACTCACCGGTGGGGCGGCCGGCGACACGTTTTTCTTCGTTTTCTCTATCACCGTAGGAACAACTGGAAACCTCCGCAACATCTCCGCATCCCCGCCACGGGCCAGTAGGGCGCGGTCGGATCACGGTCGGATCACAGGAATTCTCGGCATGATTAAACAACACGAACACTCCGCGACACCCGCGGCCTCCACCCCTTGGTGATGAATCAACCACTAGCAGTGATAGCATGTGATACGTTTCCCGTGCCGAGATACGCGCTGTCCAAAGATGACGACAGCTGGTGGCGCACGATCGCGGACGGCACAGACACGCACGAGGGGGCAACGGTGCACGGACGCAGATCCGAACGTCAACCAGACTTCTGCTGTAAATCAACTGTCGGATGGGCAACGCTCGCCCGGGAACTCGCCCGGTAACCGGCGACGGAACGCACGTCGTTTGTAGCGTCACCCGCGTCACGGGCGTCACGCGCGCCGGAGGGCCAAAGGCGATGCGCTTGTGGTTCTGTCGCATCGCCGGCGGCCGAGGTCCCTGGGTCGGACAGCTGGCGTCCGAAGCACGCCCCGGGAACGGAAATCTCCCACGACGGTACCGGCCGCCCGGCCGGTGGTAAGCACCCTGCAAAGACGTTTGTCTCGCGCGCCCGGAGCCAAGGGCATGCTCGCGAGACCGGTCGACTCCGCTACAACCTGTTTCCCCGTGGCCTAAATCGGAGGATATCCGTTGTTCGAGACGTTGCGGCGTCCAGTGGCCCCTCTCTCGGTTAGCATCGTTATTCCAACGCTCAACGAGGCGAAAAACATACCCGACGTCTTCCGCCGGCTGCCACCGGACGCGGAGATAATCCTGGTGGACGGCCGGTCCAGTGACGACACCGTGCGGATCGCATGCGAACTCCGCCCTGACACAGTCGTCGTGCACCAGACACGACGCGGTAAGGGGAACGCTCTTGCCTGCGGCTTCGCCGCCGCCACCGGCGACTTCATCGTCATGCTGGACGCCGACGGTTCGGCGGATCCCGGTGAGATCGCAGACTTCCTCGACGCCCTTCGGAACGGAGCGGACTTCGCCAAGGGAACGCGCTTCGCCCACGGCGGTGGCAGCGCTGACATCACCCGCACCCGCCGGCTGGGAAACCGCGGCCTGTGCGTCCTGGCCAATCTGTTGTTCCGTCGGCGCTTCACCGATCTCTGCTATGGCTACAACGCCTTCTCCCGCACATGTCTACCCGCGCTGGGGCTCGAGCCCGGCCGGCATGGCGGAGTTCGCCAATGGGGTGACGGCTTTGAGATCGAAACATTGATCATGCTGCGGGTGGCAATGGCTGGCCTGCGCATCACCGAGGTGGGCAGTTTCGAGCAGCCCCGTGTTCACGGCGAGTCAAACCTGCGAGCCGGCAGCGACGGGCTGCGGGTACTGCGCACGATCGTGTCCGAGCGGCTACGTCGGCACGACGTTCCAGTCGCTCGGGCCGCCGCGCACGGCACCGTCGTCTCCCCTGGTACGCCTGGTACGCCTGGTACGCCGACCGCGGGCAGCCCCCACCAGCAGGGCACCGGCGACCACCCCGACCTGGCCGGCACCACCTCGGCGAGCTACGCATGACAGCCGTCGACGGCCGGTCCACACCATGTGCGTCCGTCGTGATCTGCGCATACACCGAAGACCGGTGGGCGGATCTGGAACGGGCCGTGGCGAGCCTTTCGGCCCAGACCGCTCCCGCCCACGAAATCATCGTCGTCATTGACCACAACCGCGAGCTGCACCGACGTGCGGCAGCCGGCCTGCCCGGCGTCAATGTCATGGTCAACAACGGCCACCAGGGTCTGTCCGGAGCCCGTAACACCGGTATCGCGGCCGCCACCGGCGACGTCATTGCCTTCCTTGATGACGACGCCGAGGCTGAACCGGCGTGGCTGGCGCACCTGTTGGCTCCGTATTCCGACCCGACCATCGCCGGTGTCGGCGGGCTGGCCGAGCCGCGCTGGCCGTCGAACCGCCCATCATGGTTCCCACCGGAATTCGACTGGGTGGTCGGATGCAGCTACACCGGACTGCCCACGGCCAGCGCACCGGTCCGAAACCCCATCGGTGCCGGCATGTCATTCCGGCGAACGGTCTTCGATCAGGTGGGTGGCTTTACCGACGGACTCGGTCGCCTCGGTGCCCGACCGCTGGGCTGTGAGGAGACCGAGTTCGCAATCCGGCTGCGCGCATACGATCCGACCGCGGTCCTGCTTTACCAGCCGCTGGCGCGGGTAGGCCACCGCGTCACCCGGGAACGCACAACCTGGCGGTACTTCCGGACCCGTTGCTATGCCGAGGGCCTGTCCAAGGCCGCGGTGGCCCGCAACGTCGGCGACAACGCGGCGCTGGCCAGCGAGAAGGACTACATACGCCGGGTTCTCCCCCGGGCGCTATACCGCGATCTCGGCGCACCCCGCCACTGGACGCGCGTGGGTGCGACCGTCACGGGTCTGGGAATCACCACCGCTGGATATGTCCACGGCCGGTACTTCCCATGGCGAAATTCCGGCAACGCGACCCGCGTCGCTGATTCGCACCGGAGCGCTTAATGATCCCCGTCCTGCTCTACCATGCTGTTTCCGACCATCCGCGGCCGGGTCTGGGCCGGTGGACGGTCAGTACCGACGCGTTCGACCGGCATTGTCACTTCATCGCGGAATGCGGCCGCACACCGATGACCGTGTCGCAGTACGCCGGCGCGCTGCGGGCCGGATCTCCATCCGAGGACACGATTGTCATCACGTTCGACGACGGTTACGCCGACACTTTTGCCGCGTGCCGGCGGCTGGCCGCGGGCATCGGGGCCGCCACTGTCTACGTGACGACATCGTGGATCGGCCAACCGGGAATGCTGCGCGAACAGGATCTGATCGTACTGGCCGCACTCGGCGTGGAGATCGGCGCGCACAGCCACACCCACCGACGCCTCGATGAGCTGGCCGGCCCCGATCTCGAAAACGACATCGTCACGTCGCGCCGCCACCTGACCGGCCGCACCGGCGCGCCCGTCGCCTCGTTCGCCTACCCGCACGGCAACTATGACCGGCGGACCCGGGCCGCAGTCGCCGAGGCAGGCTTCAACTCCGCCTGCGCGGTGCGCAACGCGTTGTCGCACGCGGCCGACGACACCCTGGCCATCGCCCGGCTCACCGTCGCGGCGAGCACCTCTGACGCCCGGCTACGCAGCTGGTTGGACGGGGACGGTCCGCCCGCGCCGGGTGGGGAACTGCTGCGCACCCGGGCCTGGCGATCAGCTCGCCGGATCCGTGCCCGGGTGCTGCAATCGCAGCCGGCGCCGCCGCCGCCGGCGCCCGCGGTGGTCCGGGTCGCAGGAGATCCGCGGTGACGCGCCGGGTAGCCACCGATCGAGCCGACATCGGCACCGATCGAGCCGGTGCCGGGGCCGGACCGGACCTCCCCAGCCAGCGATCACCCGAGTGGTCCGGGCAGCGCGCCAGCCCGCCCGTCGCACGCCGCGATCGAAGTTGGTCGCCGTTTGCCGACGGCCCGGCCGCCCTGCACGAGGTCGAACTGTCCGGCCCCATCCCCGTGCTCACCGACGAGCGGCCGGGGCGCGTCCTGGTGCGGCTGCACGGCCGACCGCTCGGGGTGGTTGCGGTATCGAGCGACCCGGCCGGCCCGGCCGGACTGCCGGCGCGCCAGCTCGCCGGCCTGATCGAGGACGCCCTGGGAGCACGGATCTCGGCCCACCTGCGTGCCGACGGTCTCACCGTCCCGCCCGTCCTGCCGCTCGGTGGGCTCGGTGGGCTCGGTGAGTCGGATGTGTGTCGACCGGTGTCGCCGGGACAATCCGCGACAGTGGTCGTGACAACCTGCCGCGCATCAGCGGCGCTGACCCGCACGCTGGCGGGCATCACCGCCCAGACGGTACGCCCGGCGGACATCGTCGTGGTCGACAACCGACCGCGTGACAGCGGGGTGCCGGCACTGCTGCGGCGGGCCGGGCTCGCCGACATCCGCTACGTGGCCGAGCCCGCCGCGGGACTCTCCCGCGCCCGCAATGCCGGTCTCGCCGCGATCTCGACGCCGCTGGTCGTGTTCACCGATGACGACATCGAGGTCGACCGCCGCTGGCTGGAATTCCTGCTGGCAGGCTTTGTCGACCCGCGGGTGGCCTGCGCGACCGGACTGATCATGCCGCTCGCGCTCGACACCGACGCCCAGGTGCTCTTCGAACGGTTCGGTGGCTTCGGGAAGGGCTTCGAACACCACCGCTTCGACCTTCGTGAGCATCGAGGGGACGACCTCCTGTATCCGTTCGCGGCCGGGGTGTTCGGCAGCGGCGCGAACAGCGCGTTTCGCGCGGACGTGCTGCGGGCCTTGGGCGGGTTCGACATCCGGCTGGGCGCGGGGACGCGTGCGCGCGGAGGCGAGGACCTCGACATGCACCTGTCGGTGGTGATGGCCGGACACGCCCTCGTCTACGAACCGGCCGCGCTGGTCCGCCATGCACACCGGCGGAGCCAGGCGCAGCTGCGCCGGCAGGTGCACGGCTACGGCATCGGTCTCGGTGCGATGGTCACCAAACGGCTGCTGACCCGGCCGCGGGAACGGCGCGAGCTGCTGCGACGAGCGCCGCACGGACTACGCCACATGGTCGATCCGAACAGCCCTAAGAACCTGGGCAAGCAACACGGCTATCCACGATCGTTGTCCGCCGCGGAGCTGGCCGGGATCGTCCGGGGTCCGGGTGCCTACCTCGCGAATGCGCTCCTGGACCGGCCGGCGCCAGCTGCCACCACAGGTGGGTCGGCATCGGCGAACAGGCTGATCTGGTGCGGGGAGGTCGAGCTGGCCGCACCGACAGTCATCCCGCCCGAGCCGCTCGACGCCGCGGGCGAGCCGTACCGCGAGGCCCGCGTTCTGATCCGCCTGCACGGCACACCGCTCGGCTTCCTGCATGTCGATCTCGACGAGGACGTCCTTGATGACGTGACGGTGCGGGCGCTGGCCGCCGGTCAGCTCGGCGACGCCATCCGCGCTCACCTGGACGCCGACGGGCTCGCCCAGCTGCCAGACCCGGCACCCGCACCCGCACCCGCACCCGCACCCCTGATCACCGTCGGTCATGCATGCCGCCGGACGGTGTCGACCCCGGCGGTCAGTGTTGTGGTGTGCACCCGTGACCGTCCGACTCAGCTCGCCACCAGCCTGGTCTCGCTGCGCGCCCTGGACTGGCCCCGGCTCGACGTCGTCATCGTCGACAACGCGCCGACCGACCGTGCGACCCGGACCATGTTCGCCACCCATACCGCCGGCGACCCCCGGTTCCGGTATGTCGTGGAGCCGCGGCCAGGGCTTTCACGGGCGCGCAACGCGGGTCTGAGCGCCGCGAGCGGTGAGATCGTCGCCTTTACCGACGACGACGTGACCGTGGACGCCGGCTGGATCCGCGGCCTGGTGCGCGGCTTCGAGCGCCGGCCCGATGTCGCCTGCGTCACCGGACTCGTCGCCGCGGCCACTCTGGACAGCCCGGCGGAACGGTACTTCGACGCCCGCGTGTCATGGGCGACGAGCTGCCGGCCGGCGCTGTTCGACCTCGATCGGTCCCGACGGCCGGGCCCGCTGTACCCGTACAGCGCGGGGGCGTTCGGTACCGGCGCGAACATGGCCTTTCGCCGCGATGCGCTGCGTGGCGTCGGCGGCTTCGACGAGGCCCTCGGCGCGGGCACCGCGTCTGCCGGCGGCGAGGACCTCGACGTCTTCGTCCGCCTGCTGCTGGCCGGACACGCCGTCGCCTATGAGCCGGCGGCGCTGGTCTGGCACAGTCACCGGGCCGATCTGGATGCGCTGCGCCGGCAGCTTTTCGGCTACGGCACCGGGCTGACCTCGTTCCTCTTCAAGTATCTGCTTGACCCTGCCACGGCTCCGGGCCTGCTCGTCGCGATCCCCGCTGGGGTCGGTCACCTACGGGCGAGCCGGCGACGGACCGGCCGCAGGGTCACCGACACACCGTGGCGGCCACCGGCCGCCGGTCACCACGCGGCCGCTTCAGCCGGGCTACCCATGGGCCGGCTCTGGTTTCACGAGCTTGCCGGGATGGCCGCTGGTCCGGCGTGTTATCTGCGGTCCCGCCACCGGGCAGCTCACGACCGGTCGACCGAGCGCCGGTCGACCGACGACCAGCCGGTAACACCATGGACGTGAGTGGCAGCCCGGGTCACGGCCATGGCCCGGCCGACCGGGAACGCGCCCTGGTACGGACCGCGAACGCGTTGATGACCACGACCGTGGCAACATCGGCGCTGGGCGTGGCCTTCTGGGTCATCGCCGCCCGGCTGTGCCCGCCCGCCCAGATCGGACGGGACACGGTCCTGGTGGTTGTCATGCAGACGATCGGGGCTGTCGCCGATCTCAACCTGAACGCGACGCTGCCCCGGCTGTTGCCGATCACACCGGGCCGGCGGCGGATGGTCGGGCTCTCCTTCGGTCTCGGCGGCACGGCCGCGCTCATGATCGGCGGAGCGGTCGTCCTGGTCGGGCCGGCGGTGTCCAGGGGGCTGGGCTTCCTGCACGCGGACCCCGGCCTGGACGTGCTGTTTCCGGTGGCCGCGGCCCTTTGGACGCTGTTCGCCCTGCAGGACTCGGTGCTCGCCACGGTCGGTCGGGCCGGTTGGGTCCCGGTGGAGAACACCGTGTTCGGGCTCGCCAAGATACTCCTATTGATCATCTTGACCCGAATGGGCAGCTCCCACGCGGTCTTCCTCGCGTGGGTCCTGCCGATGGCCGCCCTGACCCTGCCGATCGGCAGCTGGCTGCTGCGCCGCGGGTTGGTCGACGGCCCGCGCAGCCGTACCCGACGCCCGGACAAGCCCGCGCGATCGGCGCTACTGCGCTTTCTCGCCTGGGACTACGGAGCGCTGCTTGCCGCGCAGACCGGCGTGGTGGCGGTACCGCTCGGCGTCCTGGCCTGGTGCGGGGACGACGCGAACGCATCCTTCTCGGTTGGGTTCACGATTGTGTTGGCGGTCGAGTCGCTTGTCCTGTCCGTGGGCCTGTCCCTGACCATCCAGGCAGCCAGCGCCGTGGACACGGCCGCGGCCCTCACCCGGTCGGCGTTGCGCCGATTCGGACCCGGGTTACTGGCGGGCGTGGCACTGGCGGTGATCGCGGCTCCGCTGCTGCTCGCCCCGTACGGCCGGACCTACGTCAACGGCGGCACCACCGCGCTGCGGCTGCTGCTCGTCGCGAGTATTCCGCAGGCCGCGGTGACGCTGCGCTGCGTGCTGTGGCGCCTGGACGGACTGAGCCGGCGCAGCTGCGCCATCCAAGTCATGTCACTGTTCGTGCTTTTCCTGACACTCTTCCCGCTGACCAGGTGGTGGGGCACCACCGGAGCGGCGTCCGCCTGGCTCGCCGCGCACAGCGTGGGCGCCCTGCTTGTCGCTCCCGGTCTGACACGCCGGATCACCACCCACACAACGCCCACCGGCAGCCAGCCCACCGGCGACCAGCCCACCGGCAGCCAGCCTGGCCCGGCCCCCTCGCCACAGATCCCATCCGCGGGCGATCCGCGTGACCTGATGAACACAGGAGCAGACACGTGACCGAACCGCGGCGTCGATGCGCGGTGGACTGCGCCCTGCTGGCGCTTGCCGCGCTGACCCTGCTGGTGGCCGGCACCGGCACGCACTCACCGGTACGGACCGTGCTGGCTGCGCTGGCCACAGTGCTGCTGCCCGGCGCGGCAGCGCTGACAACGCTCCGTTTGGACGACGTCCTTACGTGGCTCGCAGTTACGGTAAGCGTCAGCCTCGCGACGCTAACCCTCCTGGCGGTGGTCACCATCGAGGTCGGCTGGTGGAACCCGGAGGCGCTCCTGAGCTGCCTCGGACTCGCCTCGAGCGGCGTGCTCGCCTGGGATCTTCGGCGAGCGCTCGGCGAACTGTCCGCGACGACCCCCGAACGGCAGCGGGGAAACCGGGGATGACCGCCAACCCGCCGATCCACACGTTGACCCAACCGATGACTCAACCGATGACCCAACCGTTGGCGTCGGTCCCGCTCCCGAGCACGACCACGAGCACGACCACGACAGTTACGGGCTCGACAGTTACGGGCTCGACCGCTGCGGCCCGGAATCTGGGCGGGCTCACACTGACCATGACGGTGGGCACCACCGGCATCATCATGTGGGCGACGTCCCTTGGCGGCATCCGGATGGACTCCCTCGGGGACTACGGCCTGCCGCCGGCCCTGCCCGTGCGCTGGTACGCCGGACTCGCCCTGCTGGTCATCGGACACGCGGGCGCGCTGTGCCAGCGGCGGTCGAGACCGTGGTTGCTCGCCGGATTCCTCACCGCAACCGTGGTCGTCCTCTACGGGACGGTGCCACTGTGCGCGGACGTTCCACACTACCCATGGGTGTACAAGCACATCGGCGTCGTCCGGTACATCGACGTACACGGCAGTATCGACCCCGGAATCGACATCTACCATCGGTGGCCGGGATTCTTTGCGGTCGCCACGCTGTTCGGCCGGCTCGCCGGTCAGCGCAATCCGGTGACATACGCGGCCTGGGCCGAGGTCTTCTTTCCGCTCGTCCAGGCCGGCATAGTCGCCGCGACCGCGCGGACCCTGACCGGCCGTACCCGCACCGCCGCCACGGCCGCTTTCCTTTTCGTCGTCACAAACTGGGTGGGTCAGAGCTATTTCGCTCCGCAGGCATTCGGGCTCACAATGGGCCTCGGTCTGTATCTGGTCGCGCTGCGGTTCCTGGGCACCCGGCGGCCGACCGTCGAGCTCACCGCGGTTACCGGGAAAGCCGCGCGACGGACGGCCATCACGATCATCTGTATGCTACAGGCAGCGGTGGTCGTCAGCCACCAGCTCACTCCGTACCTGATCGTCGCCGGAATGGGCGCATTGAGTGTCGCGGGATACCTCCGGCCACGGTGGCTGACACTTGTGCTGGCCGGACTCGCCCTGGCCTGGCTCGCGCCGAACCTCGGTTACGTCGAGCACAATTTCGGCCTGCTCTCCGGAGCGAACCCGGTTGCCAACGCCACGAACGCGCACGTCCACGAGTTCTCCCCCCAGCCCGGAAAAATCTTCAATGCGCGCGCCGGGTACGCACTCACGGCCTCCGTGTGCTTGCTGGCCATCATCGGCGCCTGGCGTGGCCTGCGCCGGGGGGAACGCGCGGTCGGGATCGCGCTGGTGCTCGCGGTGGTCCCCGTAGGGATCGTGTTCGCCCAGAGCTACGGCGGCGAGGCGTCGCTGCGGGTCGTGCTGTTCGCCCTGCCGTTCGCATCCGTTCTCGGCGCCCTCGCCCTCGAACCCACCGACGGCGGATGGCGCCTGCGCCAGATGCCATCGGTCAGCATCGTGACCGGCGCTCTGGTCGCCATGTTCCTGCCCGCGTTCACCGGGCAGGAGGAAATCAACATCATGACTCCGGATACCGTCCGGGCCGCCGACTACTTCGACACCCATGCCGCAACGGGGTCTGTCCTCCTTCTCGCCGGCCCCGACTTTCCCCTCCGGTACGGCCCGAGATACCCGGAATTTCGGAGTCCAGGAAGTGATGATGACCCCAACCTGCTGCACGCGGTCAGGTTCCGCAACCGCCAGCTGGGCGCGGCCGACCTCGACGATGTCGTCGCGGTGCTGCGGCAGTACTCCACCCATGGGTATCTTGCGTTCGCGACCTCGCAGGACGTCTATGCCGATGTCTTCGGGCTCACGCCACCGGGAGCGTTGAACTCCCTGGAAGACGCGGTCGCGCGCTCACCACGCTTCCAGGTTTTCTTCACCAGCCCGACCGCCCGCATTTACACCTACCAGGCAAACCGGTGATGACGGTCGGGCTACCGGCTCACTCCGGGAGGCGCCGGCAACAGCAACAGCAACAGCAGCAGCAGCAGCAGCAGCGCGACTACCGAAATCCGCGGCAGCGGGGCCGACACCGGGCGACGCGCGGAAACACGGTTTCGGCGAATGCCGTCCCTGAATGGCGGTCCCCACGAACCCGCGCCCCGCGAACGGCCGCCCGGCGCGGTGTCCTCTACCGCAGCGTCCTTGACCGCAGCGTCCTGTACCGCAACGGACTGGCCCTGGTCGTCAACAGCGGGGTGTCCTCTCTGGTGGGGAGCGGGTACTGGATCCTCGCCGCGCGCAGCGCCACCCCGGCCACGGTCGGTGAGGTCACGGCCCTGGTCGCAGCGCTCAGTGCCCTGTCCACCCTCGCCCAGTTCAGCTTCGGCGGCGCGTTCGCGACGTTTCTCCCGAGCGCCGGGACATCCGCCCGAGCCCTGGTACTGATCGGCTATGGCGTGGCGAGCGGCGCAAGCCTGCTCCTGGGCACAGTGTTCGTGCTGGTAGCCCCCAGGATGAGCCCGGCCCTGGCAGTGCTGGGACGCCCCGGCGCGGCGATCGGCTTCACCCTGGCGGTCGCGCTATGGTCGATCTTCTCTTTGCAGGACAGCGTGTTGACAGGCCTACGTGCCGCAGTCTGGGTGCCGATCGAGAACGTCGCCTACAGCACCACCAAGCTCGCGACGCTGGCTACGCTGGCCGCCCTCGGGCAGTGCGGTGCGCTCGGGCTCTTCGGCTCGTGGGCGCTGCCACCTGTGGTCTTCATCGCGGGCGTCTCCTGGCTGCTGTGGACACGTCTGCTTCCACCGGCCAACGCCACATCGGCCGGGCCCAGAACCAGACCCAGACCCAGAGCCGCCAGGCTGCCGATCGGGGCTACGGCGGTGTTCCGCTTCCTGTCCGGTGACGCCGTCGGAATGGTCTTCGCCCAGATCGCAACGACCTTCCTGCCGGTACTCGTCGTGGTCCGGATGGGTTCAAACGCCGGCGGCGCGTTCGGCATCGCCTGGATGCTGACGGTGTCGGTCGACCTGATCACAGTCGGCATGGGGATCTCGCTGACCGTCGAAGGCGCCCAGCCCGGCGCCGACGTCGACGCCCTGCACAGGGCCTTACTGCGCCGGGTCCTGCCGGTGGTCGCGGCGGTCGGCGCCGCCGGCATCGCCGGGGCTCCACTGATCCTGAGGATCTTCGGGGCGACCTACGCCGAGCAGGCCAGCACCGTCCTGCGGCTGCTGCTCCTCGGCGGTATGGCCCGAGCCGTGACCGTGCTGGCCGTCTGTGCGGCGAGGGCGCGGCGCCAGGTCGGCCGGATCGTCATCCTGCAGGCCATTCCCGCGGTGCTCGTGACCACGGGTACCTGGCACTTCGCCAAGCCACTGGGGCTGGCCGGTGTCGGTCTGGCCTGGGCTGTCGCACAGAGCGTCACAGCGGTGGTCGCCGCCGCGCTCAGCCGCCGATCGCACCCGGCCAGAGTTCACAACAACAGAATCCGCGACAGTGGAGAAGAGGGTGACCTTCATGCGTATGGCCGGTCGTGACCGTGCCTGGATAGGCCGGCGGCACATCATGCTCGCCGGCCCGGCCGAAATGCCGGACGTGACCGCGGTCCGGGTCGCCGCGGAGCAACTGTTCACCATGAAACCGGACCATCGGCTGTTCCGCAGGCTCGACCCGAGCTCGACAAAGTGGATACCGACCCCGGCGGGTGACATACGCCGCCACTGCGTGGCGACTATCGTTCCGATGGACGATCCCGATCAGGACGACCTCGCCGGCCATATCGAACGCCTCTACACATCCGCGGTGCCGACGCTGCCGTTCCAGATCTATGTCGGACGTCGGTACGCGGCACTGTCGATGGCCCATTGCCTCGGCGACGGCTGGTTGAGTACCAACGCTTTCCCCGCCCTGCTGCGCGCCGGCCTCGATGGCGACCCACCGGTGGCGCTGACCGGGGATGAGACGGCGCTGCCGCTGGCGCGGGCGCTCATCCGCTTCTACGGTCGTGATCCGCGCCGCCTACTGGCGACGGTGCGTGATGCACGGTCCAGTCCGCCGAAGAGCGCAGCTCCCGCCCGCACCGGGCGGATGCCGGCGGCGGCAGCCGGGAACGCTCCAAGCCGACCGGCCGACGCCGCGCCGGCGGTTGTCGCACGACGCAGCCCCGGGTCGACGCTGGCCGACATCCGCAGCTGGCGCGACGCGCACGCCCCCGACTCGACCAGCGC